>CAYQRG010000143.1:0-5356 GCA_964419645.1 uncultured Eubacterium sp. | reverse complement strand
AAAGTGGCATCGGGGATTGCATCTCTGCTTATAACGTTTCCTTTTACCGGTGCAAACAATGCTTTTTCTTCTACAGTAGATGCTGCCTTATCAGATGCTGCATCTTCCTGTGTCCGGGTTTCTACGGACTCTTTGGAAGGTTCTTCGTCTGTTTCTTCTTTCCAGGTAAACCAGGTCAGTACAAAGGAAACTGCAAAAGCAACGATCAATATGATTGCATACTGCCATGTATAATCCAGTGTCGTCAAAAATCCCGGAATGCCCGTTACACCGTAAGAAGTTGCGCCGATATGGAAAATAGAGCCTAACAATGCGCCCACAGCGCCGCCTGCCATGCCGCAGACAAGAGGTCTGGTAAATCTTAAGTTCACACCAAAAATAGCCGGTTCTGTAATTCCAAGAGCTGCCGATAACGAAGAAGGAATCGCTACGGATTTTGTCTTTAAAGTTCTTGCTTTTAATCCTACTGCCAGACATGCTGCTCCCTGGGCAAAGTTTGCTGCAGAGGCAATGGGCATCCAGATATTCAAACCGCCCTCTGCCGAAAGCATACCTGCCTCAATAATATTGTACATATGATGAATACCGCATACAACCGTAAGGGGATATAAAGCTCCCATAATCATTGCGCCTACGCCGTGGCCAACCGTAATAATCCATGCCGCAAAATCCAATACATAATTTTCTGCTATGGAAAATACTGGTCCCACCAGTCCTAAGGTAACAAATGCTGTGATAAGCACGGTACATAAAGGTGTTACAAACAAATCAATCATCTCCGGCACATGTTTGTGCAGCCATTTTTCAATCCTGCACATCAGCCATATGGCAATCACCACCGGAATCACATGCCCCTGATAGCCAACCTGGCGGATCGGGAACCCTAACAGATGCCATACCGGTATTTCAGAGGCATCCATGGAGCCGACAGACCATGCGTTGATCAGGCTTGGATGAATCATAATCATACCGATAACCGCGCCAAGAAACAGATTGCCGCCGAATACTCTGGTTGCAGATATAGCGATTAATACAGGCAAAAATGTAAATGCTGTATTGGCCATTAAATCCAAAATACCGTACCAGTCGCTCCCTGCAAAAGTCGGAATTGCTTTTCCAAGAGCTTCTACCAGCCCCATCATAAGGCCTGATGCTACAATGGCCGGAAGAATCGGCACAAATACATCGCCAAGGGCCTTGATCATCCGTTTTGGCAGAGGCTGGCTTGCCGCCGCAGCTGCCTTTACGTCTTCTTTTGTGGCCGCCGTCATTCCGCTGACTTTCAAAAATTCATCGTACACTTTGTTCACCGTTCCGGTACCGATGATCAGCTGTAACTGTCCGTTATTGCTGAAAACTCCTTTTACACCGTCAACATTTTCCAGTTTCTTCATGTCAACTTTGCCGTTATCCACGGTTACCAGACGAAGCCTCGTGGCACAATGGGCTGCACTGACCAGATTACTTCTTCCTCCTACTGTTTCAAAAATTTCTTTTGCACATTTTGCGTAATCCATAACAATTCTCCTCCCTGTTTTTTATGAAATGGATGAAACATGATCATTTATAAAATGATGTTTTAAAAAAGCTTTATAAATACCGTCCTCTTTGACAGACGGACAGATATCATCTGCAATCTCCTTAAGCTGTCTGCTGCCGTTTTCCATACAAATGCTAAAACCTGCCGCTTCCAGCATTTCTCGGTCATTCATGCTGTCGCCTATGGCCACTGCATCCTCTGTGGAAAGATGCAGGTAAGAACAAACTCTTTCGATTGCCTTTCCTTTGTCGAATTTTCGGTTGACAAGTTCTCCGTTGATAAAAGTTTGCTGCTCCTGCTCCTGAATGCAAAACATAAAATCCTTCTCCAAAACACGTTTTGGTTCTTCTAATTGTTCATAAGAAGGGCTCATCATTACGATTTTGTAAATCGGCTGCCCGTTGTATTCCTGCATTGGCCGGATACCCAGTGTTTGTTCGATCTGTTCTCTCCAGCGCAGCAGTTCACTGTTGCCGCCGTCTTTTGCATGTTCTTTCAAAAAAACTTTAAATTCTTCATCTGCGTAAGAACCGTCTTTGCACTCTACTGTCCGAAAAACGCCGTTTTCTTTTAATATATCCATAGCTGTCTGTTGCTGCTGCTTGCTCATAGGACAATCATAAATAACCTCGGAGCCGCATTGGATATAACCTCCGGAACTTGCCACAAACCCGTCCCATTCATATTTCAGCAGGGGTGAGAGCATATTGAAATTCCTTCCTGTACACAAGAATACGAAGTGTCCCTGCTCTCTTGCCTTTTGAATGGCAAAAAGCGCTGACTCCGGCGGTTCGTTACTTCCGGGTTCTGTCAGGGTTCCGTCAATATCCAGAAAAATCACTTTTTTCGTCATACATACCTCCTGCTGTTCTATCCAATCAAAGCCTCTACTTCCTCTTTCCCGGGCATCACCCGCAGCGCCCCTTTTCGGGTGGTTACAATAGATGCCGCTGCATTGGCAAATTGCAGCATTTCTTCTAACTCTTCTTTGGAAAACGCCCTCCAGCCGTGCTCTAAAATATAATTTAAAACACATGCACAGAACGTATCCCCGGCTCCTGTTGTTTCTATGGTGCCGGACTGGAGATAGGCTGCCCATTCTGCCCGTATCTCTTTTGTATAAGCTCTACTGCCGTCTTTTCCCATGGACAGAAGAATCAGTGGAATGTCGTATCTTTCCTGTATGGAACGAATGCCTTTGTCATAATCTTCTTCTCCTGTCAGCCACTGCACTTCATTATCTGAAATTTTCAGAATATCGCAATGCTCAAGTCCAAAAGAAATCTGTTTTCTGGCTTCCTCCAAATCATTCCAGAGGGCTTCTCTTAAATTCGGATCATAGGATAAAATTGCTCCATGTTCTTTGGCAATGGAAACTGCTTTTATGGTTGCCTTTCTGCTGGTTTCATGTGTCATAGAAAGGGAACCAAAATGAAAGATACGGCAGTTTTTCAACAGTTCTTCTTCGATGTCCTCTTCTGAAAGCATGACATCTGCTCCCGGATTCCGGCAGAAGGAAAATTCCCTGTCGCCGTCTTCTTTGGTATGCACAAATGCAAGCGTCGTGTGAATTTTGTCATCTCTTTTCAAACCTGTGGTATCGATTCCAGTTTCCAGAAGGGCCGCGTTAAGCTGATCTCCGAACATGTCCTTCCCCACTTTGCCGATAAATACTGTTTTCTTTCCAAGACGGCTTAACATTGCCAGGACATTGCAGGGCGCGCCTCCCGGATTGGCCTCTAATACCGGGTTTCCCTGCTTGCTCTTTCCATGTTCGGTAAAATCGATCAGCAATTCTCCTAATGCTGCTACATCATATTGTGCCATTCGGTATACCTCCTTTTTCTAATTGTGATATCGTTTTCATATGTTGATCTTATAATAAACCAATATAAAACATTTGTAAATTGGCATTTTCAATAATTTTACACTTGCTTTTTTGTTCAAAATAATGAAATCAATTTCATATTTAATTTCCGATGTGAAAAAAGCGAACAGCAAATTTATGCTCTGTCCGCTTTTGTATCAACTGTATTAGAATTTTATTGTAAAATCGAGCTTGTCCATACTGCAAGTAGCTCGTCAATCGGAGCGATACTCTTTCCCTTTCCATCAGTTCCTTCTAGATATTTTTCCCCTGCAGATTCAAATAATACATAAATTTTATCTTTTGTAAGAGCAATTTCTTCTGAACAGGGAGGCATTTCTACTTTTCTCATCGGTTTGCCCGGTTTCCTATTCAACTCCTCAATAGATGCATAGACTTTCAAATAGGAGGATTTTGTTCTTCCATAAGACGCACTGATATAGACTCTGCCTTCCTCATCAAATGCAATTCCCTGTACCTTGTCCGGAATCCGATAGCTTTCCACCTGGCGCAAGCCATGTTTCGTCACCTGATAGGAAATCATTTTGGACTTTAAAAGTTTTGTGTGAGTCGCCACCCATAGTTTCCCGTCATTGTATGCAATACAGGAAGGTTGATTTAAAACATGGTACTCTTGAAATAATGCAGAGCAGTCTACCATTGACTGGGGCATAATCGAAGCAATTTGCCTGATAAAGGCATATGGAATACATTCCAGTGTATTGCTCTGGGAATGACATACCCAAACATTTTGTCCATCAAAAGCCAATCCTCCCAAATGACTATCCTGCTTCATGCCAAGGGCAGCAAGATAATTGCCTGTTTCTCTGTCAAATATATGAATACATCCCAGACTTTCATTTGTGTTGCTGTAAGAACTGATTAACAGATGCTCCTCTGTCATACAGATGCCCTGAGGACACTGGCTGGCATCTGCAATTCGATTCTCCCTGACATCTGTTTCTCTTGTAGACGGCATTCCCGGTATTTTAAAATCAGTCAAAAAATCATATCTGCAATTCCTGAGTTTTTTGCTGGCATCGTCCGGGATAGATGCATTGTGATAAGAATACATCTGTATATTTTGATTGCCGTCAATGCACTTTGTCCATTTCGCATATAGTTCATATACGTCCTGCGTATCTTCATCCATCCGGGTGATTTTCTTGGAAAAACTGCTGTCTGTATACCAGCCGGCAAAATTATATCCTTCTCTCTTTGGCACGGTCAAAGTCACCGGCAGATTTTCCCTCGTACAACTTATAATACCGCTTCCCGGAAATGTATCCTGCAAAAATACCGGATCGGCATCACCACTCGAAACCTCTTCCCCAAAAGTTCCCCCGTTTAAATAACAGCGGATTCGGAATTCCTCTGGAAATTCCGAATCCTGCTCTTTTACATTCTCTTCCTTAAAACTATACATACAGCCCCGTCTGTTCCATAAATACAGATCTCTATCAAAGTAATCCGCTTTAGAAAGAGAGGGCTCCTGAATAACAAAAACTATAATCAGCAACACAGCAAAACATTTTCTTCTCATCTTCTGCAAATTCATAAGCATGCCTCGTTTCTTTAAAAAACCGAATAGTTACGAAAATGATTCTGTTTGTGTTCTGTAGTAGTTTTATGCTTTTTTAGTAAAATTATTCTGCACCGTCTAATTTGCTTGCTCTTGCAGCAATCTCTTTCTCCTGAATATCGGATGGAGCCTGCTCATATCTTGCAAATTCATATGAATAATCTCCGGCGCCGCCTGTCATGGAACGAAGGTCCGTATTATATCCGAATAATTCCATGCTGGGAACATCTGCAACGATTTCCTGCTTGCCGCCATCAATTGGATTCATTCCCAATACTCTTCCCCGACGTTTGTTCAGATCCCCCATAATATCTCCTGTATAGGAATCCGGAACAACTACTTTTAAGGATACGATCGGCTCTAATAA
>CAYQRG010000142.1:0-5413 GCA_964419645.1 uncultured Eubacterium sp. | reverse complement strand
AAAAGAATAATTTAAGGAGGAACTACAATGAAAGTAGGAGTTATCGGTGCAGGAACCATGGGACAGGGAATTGCAAAAGCATTTGCCCAGGTCGATGGATATGAAGTAGCACTCTGCGATATCAAGCAGGAGTGGGCAGACGGCGGAAAAGCCAAAATCCAGAAGGGTTATGACAGACTGGTGCAGAAAGGCAAAATGACACAGGAAGCAGTTGACGCTATCCTTGCAAAAATCACACCAGGATTAAAAGAAGACCTTTGCGCAGACTGCGATCTGATCGTAGAAGCAGCTTTTGAAAATATGGATGTTAAGAAAACAACATTCTCAGAGTTAGATAAAATTGCAAAACCGGAGTGTATTTTCGCATCCAATACATCCAGCCTTTCCATTACTGAAATCGGAAACGGCTTAAGCCGTCCAATGGTTGGTATGCATTTCTTTAACCCGGCAGACCGTATGAAATTAATCGAAGTAATTGCAGGTGTAAATACTCCGGTAGAAACTGTAGATGCAATCAAGAAGATCTCCGAAGAAATCGGCAAGACTCCGGTGCAGGTAAACGAAGCTGCAGGCTTTGTTGTAAACCGTATCTTAATCCCGATGATCAACGAAGCAGCTTTCATCAAAATGGAAGGCGTTTCTGATATCGCAGGTATTGACGCAGCTATGAAGTTGGGCGCAAACCATCCAATGGGACCTCTTGAGTTAGGTGATTTCATTGGTCTTGATATCTGTCTTGCAATTATGGACGTTCTTTACAATGAGACCGGCGACAGCAAATACCGCGCATGCCCGTTGATCCGTAAAATGGTTCGCGGCGGCAATCTTGGCGCTAAGAGCGGCAAAGGTTTCTATGTATACAATGCAGACCGTACAAAGACACCGGTAGACGCTCAGTAATCTGAGAGGTTTTTGCCGACAGATAGCTATAATGTAAAATTTTAAGACATGGAGGAATAATAATCATGGATTTCGGTTTAGATAAAAAACATGAAATGGCGAGATCTTTATTCAAAGACTTCGCTGAAAACGAAGTGAAACCTCTGGCTCAGGAAGTAGATGAGACAGAAGAATTCCCAATGGAAACCGTAAAGAAAATGCAGAAATTAGGTTTTCTGGGTATTCCGGTTCCAAAAGAGTACGGCGGACAGGGCTGTGATCCTTTGACATACGTTATGTGTGTAGAGGAATTATCCAAAGTCTGCGCTACCACAGGTGTTGTTGTATCTGCACATACTTCTTTGTGTATTGATCCGATCCTGACCTATGGTACAGAAGAGCAGAAACAGAAATATGTAAAAGCTTTAGCATCCGGTGAGAAACTCGGCGCATTCGCACTGACAGAGCCGGGCGCAGGAACAGACGCACAGGGCGCTCAGACAAAAGCTGTATTAGACGGCGACGAGTGGGTATTAAACGGCTCCAAATGCTTTATTACAAACGGTAAAGTAGCAGACGTTTATATCGTAATCGCAATCACAAGCGTAGTAACAGACAAGAGAGGCAGAAAGAAAAAGAATTTCTCTGCATTCATCGTAGATAAAGGAGCTCCGGGCTTCTCCTTTGGTACAAAAGAGAAGAAAATGGGTATCCGCGGTTCTTCCACATATGAATTGATCTTTGAAGACTGCAGAATTCCGAAAGAGAATTTACTTGGACAGGAAGGAAAAGGTTTCCCGATCGCTATGCATACACTTGACGGCGGACGTATCGGTATTGCTGCTCAGGCACTTGGTATCGCAGAAGGCGCATTAGACAGAGCTATTGCTTATACAAAAGAAAGAAAACAGTTTGGCCGTTCTATCGCGCAGCAGCAGAATACACAGTTCAAATTAGCTGATATGGCTGCAAGAATCGAAGCTGCACAGCTTTTAGTTTACAAAGCAGCTATGGCAAAAGCAACTCAGAAAGTATATTCCGTAGAAGCTGCAAAAGCAAAATTATTTGCAGCAGAGACAGCTATGGCTGTTACGACAGAAGTTGTACAGTTATTCGGCGGATATGGATATATCAGAGAATACGACGTAGAACGTATGATGCGTGATGCTAAGATTACTGAGATTTACGAAGGAACTTCTGAAGTTCAGAGAATGGTAATCTCGGGCGCATTACTGAAGTAAACGCGATTTCAGCAATCCGCGTTCGTTCCCAACAAAATAACAATAATATAAGGAGTGAATACCGTGAAGATAGTTGTATGTGTAAAACAGGTACCGGATACCAAAGGCGGTGTGCAGTTTAACCCGGACGGTACATTAAACAGAGCTGCTATGCTTACCATTATGAATCCGGATGACAAAGCAGGATTAGAAGCAGCGCTTAGATTAAAAGAAGAAACTGGAGCAGAAGTTACTGTAGTTACCATGGGACTTCCAAAAGCTGACGAAGTACTTCGTGAAGCGTTGGCAATGGGAGCTGACAAAGGAATTCTTGTAACAGACAGAGTTTTGGGTGGAGCCGATACATGGGCTACTTCCACCACACTGGCAGGAGCAATCCGTAATTTAGAGTATGACCTGATCATTACAGGACGTCAGGCAATCGACGGCGATACCGCTCAGGTTGGACCGCAGATCGCAGAGCATCTTGGATTGCCGGTAATTTCCTATGCACAGAATATTAAAGTTGACGGAGATGCTGTTATTGTAGAGCGTCAGTATGAAGACAGATATCATGAGCTGAAAGTTCAGATGCCTTGTCTGATCACAGCATTATCTGAATTGAATGAGCCGCGTTATATGACTCCGGGCGGGATCTTCGATGCATATGACAAAGAAGTAACCGTATGGGGCAGACCTGACTTAAAAGATGTAGATGATTCCAATCTTGGATTAGCCGGTTCACCGACGAAGATTGCAAAAGCATCTGACAAAGTCCGCAAGGGCGCCGGAGAAAAAGTTGTGCTTGATACAGATGAAGCAGTAGCTTATTTAATGGGCAAATTTAAAGAGAAACATATTATCTAATCAAAATAAGGAAAAGTGGTGAATACAAATGGGTTTAGAAGAATATAAAGGCGTATATGTCTTTGCTCAGCAGGTAGATAATGTATTAGATGGTGTTGCATTTGAATTACTTGGCAAAGCAAAAGATCTGGCAAAAGATTTGGATACAGACGTAACAGCAGTTTTGATCGGTTCCGATGTAAAAGGCCTTGCAGATGATTTGGCAGTTTACGGAGCAGACAAAGTAATCGTTGTAGATGATCCGGAGTTAAAGGATTACAGGACAGAACCGTATGCACATGCATTGGCATCTGTGATCAATGAATACAAACCGGAGATTATGTTAGTTGGCGCTACAGCAATCGGCCGTGACCTTGGACCTACTGTTTCAGCAAGAGTAGCAACAGGTTTGACAGCAGACTGTACCGTACTTGAAATCGGTGATTTCCCATTGGTTGCACAGCCTGGCAAGGAAGATCAGCAGAAACACAACCAGCTTCTGATGACACGTCCTGCATTTGGCGGCAATACAATCGCTACGATTGCATGCCCGGATAATCGTCCGCAGATGGCTACCGTTCGTCCTGGCGTTATGCAGAAAATTGCTCCGATTGAAGGCGCAAAAGCAAATATCGTAGAATTCAATCCTGGATTTACACCGAACAATCGTTATGTTGAAATTTTAAATGTAGTAAAAGCAGTGAAAACAGCAGCAAATATCATGGACGCAAAGATCCTTGTATCCGGCGGCCGTGGCGTTGGTTCCAAAGAGAACTTCAAACTGTTGGATGATCTGGCAGAAGTACTTGGCGCAACTGTAAGCTGTTCCCGTGCCGTAGTAGAAAACGGCTGGCAGCCGGTAGATCTGCAGGTTGGACAGACCGGAAAAACCGTTCGTCCGCAGATTTATTTTGCAATCGGTATTTCCGGAGCAATCCAGCACGTAGCTGGTATGGAAGATTCTGATTTGATCGTAGCGATCAATAAAGATGAAGACGCTCCAATCTTTGATGTAGCTGATTATGGTCTTGTTGGCGATTTGAATAAGATCGTTCCGGCTTTGACAGCAGCTTTAAAGGCTGAATTGGCTTAATCTGAATAAGATCAAAAAATTGATTTGAAAAATAAAATCCGCAGCTTGTCAGAATACGATGTAATGCAGTAGACTGGCAGGCTGTGGTTTTTTTATATGCCTTAGTATGCAAAAAACTGCCGGTGTCAGGTTTTTTGGATTGATTTTGTAGACATATTAAGATATAATATGACTATTATCAATGTTGGAGGTATCTAATATGGAAGCAATTAGACCGTCATCCGATTTAAGGAATCATTATAGTGAGATATCAAAACAATGCCATGAAGAAAAAATTCCGGTTATTATTACAGTAAACGGACGAGGGGATACAGTGATTTTAGGTTTGCAGGATTATTATCAATTAAAATCAGAGCTGGAATTACTGCGTACCCTGGCAGAAGCAGAGGATGATGTTAAAAATGGAAGAGTGGCATTTATGCAGGATACATTTGATGATATAAGAAAATCCTTGTCAGCGAGGAAAAACTATGAAATATAAAATTATCCGAACAGATAAGGCGGATGAGCAGCTGAGAGAAATTATTTTTTATATTGCAGATGATTCCGGGAGTGTTGATATAGCCTTAAATTATTTGGAGAAAATTGAAAAAGCCATAAATCGTTTGGCTGATTTCCCAATGTCCGGAACTGTACCCAAGTATTCCATTTTACGAAAACAGGGTTATAGAGTCCTTGTTGTAGAGAGACATTTGGTGTTTTACAAAATAAATTTGGATGAGAAAGAAGTTATTATATATGCAGTTGTAGATGGAAGACGGGAGTACAGAAATTTGTTGTAGAATAATAGCGGCGGGGCAGATAAGAAGAGGATGGAATCTGCAAAAAAATTGCCATAATACCTTTTTTCATAGTATAATAAACCAATATAAAAGCACATATGAAAAAGCAGAAAGGAACCTGATTTCAGATGAAGATACTTTTAACTGCAATCAACGCCAAATATATTCACTCCAATCTTGCAGTATACAGTCTTTTCGCTTATGCAAAAGAAAATCAAGAATCGATTGAAATTGCAGAATATACAATCAATCATCGGAGAGAATATATTTTGCA
This sequence comes from uncultured Eubacterium sp., assembly GCA_964419645.1. GTDB lineage: Bacteria > Bacillota > Clostridia > Lachnospirales > Lachnospiraceae > Roseburia_B. The sequence continues at coordinate 319 of CAYQRG010000142.1, read as the reverse complement.
GGAAATATATAAAAAGAAGCCGGATGTGCTATGTTTTTCCTGCTATATCTGGAATTATGAGTATGTGTGCCAGATTGCGGCAGCGTTCCATAAATTAAGGCCGGAAGTGCCAATCTGGGTAGGCGGACCGGAAGTTTCTTATGAAATACAAACCCTGTTTTTGGAACATCCGGAATTTTATGGCGTGCTCGTAGGAGAAGGAGAAAACTCTTTTCAAAAACTGACTGATTATTATTGTGGGAAAGAACCGAAAGATTTATCTGAAATTCCAGGTATTGCTTACCGTAAGAGTTATTGCGGAAAAGAATCAGCCGAGATC
>CAYQRG010000141.1:0-5454 GCA_964419645.1 uncultured Eubacterium sp. | reverse complement strand
TGGCACAGGAGGATTGAGGTTGGAGAAGGAAATTTCACGGGCGGTCATACGAAGAATGCCCAGATATTACAGATATCTGGGTGAACTGATCGATGCAGGCGTGGAACGTATTTCATCAAATGACTTAAGCTCGCGTATGAATGTAACCGCATCCCAGATCCGTCAGGATTTGAATAATTTTGGAGGATTTGGGCAGCAAGGATATGGATATAACGTAAAATATTTATATGAAGAAATTGGCAAAATATTAGGCTTGAGTGAAAAACATAATATTATTATTGTGGGAGCCGGTAATTTAGGACAGGCACTGGCAAATTATGTGGAATTTGAAAAATTTGGTTTTCGGATCATTGCCCTGTTTGACGTCAATCCCAGACTGAAGGATCAATCTATTCGGGGAATCAAAATTCACATGTTCGATGAGCTGGATCAGTTTATCCGAAAAGAACATGTGGACATCGCGGCTCTTACCGTACCGAAAGCCAAAGCGGATACCATTGCCAATCATCTGGTAGAACTGGGGATTACTGCAATCTGGAATTTTGCCCATGTGGATTTAAAAGTGCCGGATCAGAATGTCGTAGTGGAGAGCGTGCATCTTTCAGATAGTCTGATGCAGTTATCTTATAACATTGCAAAGAATAAAAAGGAATAGAATATGTATCTGGTAAACAGTCAGGAAATGAAACAATGTGACAACAATACAATTGCATATTACGGAATGCCTTCTATGGTATTAATGGAACGGGCAGCGCTTTCTGTTTTTTCTGAAATCACAAAGCGGTATCCCAATAAAGATAGCCGTATATGCGTGCTCTGCGGTGTGGGCAACAACGGGGGCGACGGTTTTGCCATTGCAAGGCTTTTGCATCTTTTTGGATATCCTGTGGAAGTATTTTGTCCCGGAAACAAAGAAAAAATGACACCGGAGACGAAAAATCAATATGATACCGCCAGAAAATATCATGTGCCGGAAATAGAAGAATTACCGGAATACAAATATGACGTAGTCATAGACGCTTTATTTGGAATCGGCCTTTCCCGTCAGATTGAAGGGAGATTGGCCGATATTTTACAAAAACTGAATCAAATGCCTGCATATAAAATTGCAGTAGATATTTCTTCCGGCATTGCCGCAGATACGGGAGAACAATTGGGAACGGCATTTCAGGCAGACTTAACCGTGACCTTTGGTTTTGCCAAAATCGGACAGTTGTTATATCCGGGAGCGGAATACACAGGGGAACTTGTGGTTGCAGATATCGGAATTGATGCAAATAGTTTTTTAGACAAAAAGCCTTTTGGTGCATATCTTGCCAAAGAAGATGCCGCAAAAATGCTCCCGGTGCGAAAAGCCTATTCCAATAAAGGCAGCTACGGAAAAGTTCTGATTATAGCAGGTTCTCCCCACATGGCAGGGGCAGCTTATTTTGCGGCAAAAGCAGCCTATCTAAGCGGATGCGGGCTGGTACGCATTTTTACTGCCAAAGAAAACAGAGAAATCCTTCTATCTAAACTTCCGGAAGCGATTCTGACAACCTATGATTCCGAAGTTGTTTCCTTGCTGCCGGATGGCTTTAAAGGATACCCCCAGGATCTCTCTTCATTGCCGGAATGCATACAATGGGCAGATGCCGTTTTAATCGGGCCGGGGCTTGGGTGCAGCATGGCGGCGAAGAAGATTGTAGAAGAAGTCCTGCAATACAAAGAAAAGAAAATTGTATTTGATGCAGACGCATTAAATATTCTTTCAAACCAGCCCCAATTTCCTGCTGGCATGACAGAAAATCAGGTCATTACACCCCATTTAGGGGAAATGAGCCGTCTGACAAACAGCAGCATAGAAAAGATCCAAAAAAATCTTTTGCAGACAGCAACAGAGTTTGCCAAAGACCATAAGATGATCTGTGTTTTAAAAGATGCCAGAACGGTAATCGGAACGCCGGACGGGGCATTTTATATCAATACAACCGGCAATCACGGTATGGCAACAGGAGGCAGCGGAGATGTCCTTGCAGGATTTTTCACCGGATTGATGGCACAGGGATTATCCTGCCAAAAGGCAGCAGCCCTTTCTGTCTACCTGCATGGCAGGGCAGGCGACCTTGCAGCATTAGGGAAAGGCGCATACAGCATGCTTGCTTCTGATCTGTTAGAAGGGATTCCTTTGGCAATTCAGGAATTATCCGACTTCCCATTGTCCAAAACAAGGCAATTTTAATGGATTTTTGCAAGTGGCTGATCATGGAGTGAACAGTAACGAAGGAGCGGAACGTATGAAAACATATGAAAGAGTTTACGCCAAAATCGATTTAGATGCAGTTGCCCATAATCTAAAATCCATAGAAGAAAACATTTCACCTAAGACAAAAGTGATTGCGGTAATAAAAGCGGACGGTTATGGTCATGGAGCAGTGGAAATTGCAAAGGAACTGGAACCTTCTGACTGCCTGTTTGGATTTGCAACGGCAACGGCAGAAGAGGCCTTTTCCCTGCGAAGAAACGGCATCCGAAAACCGATTTTGATTTTGGGATACACTTTTGAAAAAGATTATGAAGAAATGATTCAAAAACAGATCAGGCCTACCGTATATTCTTTTGAAATGGCAGAAGCATTTTCAAAGGCAGCCTGTCGTATAGGGACAAAGGCACATCTGCATATCAAGATCGATACAGGAATGAGCCGGATCGGTTATCAGGTCACCGGGGAAGCCGCGGATGAAATTGCAAAGATGAAATCACTTCCCGGAATTGTCATAGAGGGGGTTTTTACCCATTTTGCAAGGGCAGACGAGGCAGATAAATCCTTTGCCAAAGAACAGATGCGGCTTTTTTTGTCTATGATCGATCTGTTAAAAGAGAGAAACGTAGAAATTCCCTTCAAACACTGTTCCAACAGTGCAGGGATTGCGGAATTAGAAGCGGCCAACATGGATCTTGTCCGGGGCGGCATTATCCTTTACGGTCTCTGGCCCTCGGAGGAAATTTGCAGAGATTCCATATCTTTAAAACCGGTTATGGAATTAAAAAGTAAAATCGTACATATCAAAACATTAGAAGCCGGAAGATGCGTAAGCTACGGTGGAACTTACCGCCTTAAGGAACCAAAACGGATTGCCACGATTCCGGTTGGGTATGCAGACGGTTATCCCAGAAGTCTTTCTGGCAAAGGCTATGTGCTGATTCATGGGAAAAAAGCTCCTATACTGGGCAGAATCTGTATGGACCAGTTTATGGTGGATGTCACAGATATTCCGGAGGTGAAACTGTTAGATACCGTTACACTGCTGGGCTATGACGGAGAAGCCTTCCTTAGCATGGAGGAATTAGGGGATCTGTCCGGGCGTTTTAATTATGAATTTGCCTGCGATATCGGAAAACGGGTTCCCCGTCTTTTCTATAAAAATAATCAGCCTTATGCCGCAAAAGATTATTTTTCGGAATAAGTGAATAGAACCGCCAAAAGGGGAAATACTCTTCCTATCAAACATAAAAATAAAAGATATGGAGTGAGTTATTATGGCGATTCAAAGAGGAGATATTTATTATGCAGATCTTCGGCCGGTAGTCGGATCGGAACAGGGCGGCGTCAGGCCGGTGCTGATTATCCAAAACGATGTGGGCAACCGGCATTCCCCGACGGTCATCTGTGCAGCAATCACTTCCCAGATGCACAAGGCGAAATTACCGACACATGTAGCCCTTGACAGTGAAAAATATGATATGGTAAAAGATTCTGTCATTTTACTGGAACAGCTTCGTACAATTGATAAGAAAAGATTAAAAGACAAAGTGTGCCATTTAGACAACAGTATGTTGTTTAAAGTAGATAAGGCACTGGAAGTAAGTCTGGAATTACTTACATAACCTTGACGAAAGCACCGGATAATGGTATATTTCAAATGTTTGTAAGGAATTTTAGTTACTATCAAAGGAGAAATGAATATGGATGATTGTGATAGTCCGTATATAGGACTGATCGTATTGCTGTTGTTTTTTATTTTGCATATCGTTTTGTATGGATTTATATCAGCTATGTCCAATCTAAACGAGAGCAGTTTGGAAAAACAGGCAAAGGAAGGAGATAAGAGAGCGTCTTTATTGCTGCTGCTTGGGGCGAAACCAACTGGCAGCGTACATAATCTACAGTTCTTCGTCACAGGGATGCACCTCATAGCCGGCACATATGTGATTTCCAAATTTCCTCCCATGTCTCGGATTTTTATACTAATTGCCTACTGGCTGCTGATTCTGGCGTTTGGCATGTATGCGCCGGTGAAAATTGCAGATAAGCGGGCAGAAAAATGGGGAAAGGGACTTTGCAGGCTGGCTGCTGTGTTTACAGTAATCGGTTTTCCTTTTGTAAAATGCATGGAATTTACGGCGGACTGTTTTGTTCGGCTCTTTGGCATAGATCCAAAAGAAAATCCGGAAGATGTGACGGAAGAGGAGATTATCTCCATGGTCAATGAAGGGCATGAACAGGGAGTGTTATTGGCCAGCGAAGCGGAGATGATAAATAACATCTTTGAATTCGGGGACAAAGAGGCCAAAGATATTATGACACACCGGAAAAATATCAAATCCTTGGAAGGGGAAATGACCTTTGCCAAAGCCATGGATTTTATGACAGAAAGCGGAAATTCCAGGTTTCCTGTTTATACTGACGACATTGACAATATCATCGGCGTCTTACATATCAAAGAGGCTTTGCAGATTTGTACCGACCAAAAATATTACGACCGTCCCATTCAGGAGATTCCAAATCTGGTCCGAAAAGTAGACTTCATCCCGGAAACAAGAAATATCAATATACTATTCAAAGAAATGCAGGCCAAAAAGAGCCATATGGTCATTGTAGTGGATGAATATGGACAGACCTCCGGCATTGTTGCAATGGAAGATATTTTAGAGGAGATTGTCGGCAACATATTAGATGAGCACGATGATTATGAAGAAATGATCCTGAAACAGACAAACGGAAGTTTTGTTATGAACGGAATGGCGGATTTTGAAGACGTGGCCAAAGCTCTTGGCTTAGAAGAGACGGAAGAAGAGGATGCTTATGAAACCCTAAACGGATTTCTGATTTCCAAAATAGATAAAATACCGGAGGACGATGACCGAATTGAAGTCATTGCCCGCGGATATTGTTTTAAGATACTTGCAGTAGAGAATAAAATCATTCAAAAGGTTTTGGTCACAGAGGCAGAGGATAGTCCTTGTCAGAATCTGGAAAGAATGGTAAAATAAAAACAATAATAGAAAGAGGGAGTATTATGTCAGGACATTCTAAATTTGCCAACATCAAACATAAGAAAGAGAAAAACGATGCGGCAAAAGGCAAAATATTTACAATTATCGGAAGGGAAATTGCGATCGCCGTAAAAGAAGGCGGTCCGGACCCTGCAAACAACAGCAAACTTAGAGACGTCATTGCAAAGGCCAAATCCA
>CAYQRG010000140.1:0-5456 GCA_964419645.1 uncultured Eubacterium sp. | reverse complement strand
TTATTCAGTTAAAAGCCGATGTAGAAATGCAGGATGACAAGACCGCAAATGTCTCCGCTTTTATAGACAAGGTTAAGCGTTACACGGAAATCAAAGAGCTTACGCCTGCCATTGTTAATGAGTTTATTGACTATATCATGGTATCAAAGAAGCAGGTCATAGACGGAAAGACAATATATCCCATTGACATCTTCTATAACGGTATTGGTATTATCAACGCTCCATCTGCTGAACAATATGAAGAAATGTTCCAAGAACGCTTGAAACAGAAGCGTTCCAAAGAAGAAAAAACGGTGTAGCCACGAATGACTATACCGTAATTTGATACAGAGATACCCTCGTACCCTTCACTTCCTTATGTGAAGGGTACGAACTTGCCACCGTTCTTTTTTTTGTTTTTGAGTAGTTCGTGCTTTTGCGGCAACAATGAAGTACCAAAACCGCAGTCTCTGCATATACTATGGCTAAGAAGAAATACGAGGATATTATATGTCCAGACAAAATATCAGATATCTGCAGAACGACACAACAGATGAAGGAAGTCTGCAGGTGAATGTGGAGACGCCCTCGGGAAGGCTGCCGATTGAAGATGCGCAGGTTGCAATTTCTTATACCGGAGATCCGGGAAGTACTTTTGAAGAAGTTTCTACAAATTCTTCCGGTCAAACGGAGCGGATTGAGCTGCGAACACCGCCTCTAGAATACAGCATGGAGCCTTCTGAGGAGCAGCCCTATGCAGAATATACAATTCAGGTAACTGCAAAAGGCTTCATTCCGGTGAACGTTTCCGGCATCCAGGTGCTGCCCGGTGAGACTTCTGTACAGAGGGTGCGGTTGGTTCCGGAAGAATCGGATATCAATCCGGTGGATAATATTGTCATTCCTGCAAATACATTATTTGGAAATTTCCCTTCCAAAATTCCGGAGGATGAAATTAAACCACTGGAGGAAACCGGTGAGATTGTATTAAGCCGTGTGGTAGTGCCGGAGTATGTCATCGTACACGACGGTGCACCCTCCGACAGTACCGCAAGGGATTATTATGTCACTTACAAAGATTATATTAAAAACGTTGCTTCCAGTGAAATTTATGCAACCTGGCCCGATGCCACCCTGCGGGCAAATATACTTGCGATTATGTCATTTACCTTAAACCGGGTATATACGGAATGGTACCGAAACAGGTGGTCATTTGGGGTTGTTACCTCGTGGGCCTTGCCAGCAGAGAACCGTTTGCAGCGCCGTAACCGGCTTCTCTGGATGCCCAAAGAGAAGTGACAACCGGCTTTCCTTTGCTGTTATATCCCAGGCAGGTATATCCGGTAAACATTTCTACATGGTAAGTGGTATTGTATGGATTTCCCAAATCTGTGGATTTAAATATAAGATCTCCCGGATTCAACTGCATTTTCTCTACTTTTTTGTATGTATATCCGCCGCTGATCATTTTATTATTGTCTCTGCACCATGCGGATTCTGTGGCGCTTGTTCCCGGATAACTGGAACTTCCGAAATTAAGGCCTGCGTATTGGGTATAGGCTTTCCATACCAGGGAACTGCAGTCATAATAGCCGTCTTGTGTCCGTTTTGCCTGGCTGTAAGACCAGTGGGTTCCGATGTAGGTGGCTCTTTTACATACATTTTGAAGCTGTTTTGTCGTAACAGATACGGCACAGCCAACCGGCTTTCCGTTTATTTTTGCTGTGATTACGACATTTCCTATTTTTTTGCCTTTTACAACGCCTTTTTTATTGACGGTTGCAATTTTTTTGTTGGAAGAAGACCATTTTATGTTTTTGTTGGGACAGCCTTTGATCTTTAATTTTTGGGTTTTCCCTTTTACAAGCAAAAGGGAATTAGCTGAAAGTTTTGCTGTTTTTAAGGAAACAGCAATTTGAAAACTCTTTCCGCCGATGGTGACTGTCAGTTTTGTGGAGCAATTTTTCGTTCCATGAACACGTAAATGCAGGATATTTTTGGTAAGAGATGCATAAGCCTGTACATTTTTGTTGGAGCTTTTGCAGGAAAGGTTGACGCCGGGTGTATTGTCGCTTAATACGATCGGATTATTTAAGGTAATGTCAAATTCTGCATCTCCGTAAGATATATAGTTACCATAGGTGTAAGTCGGAACCAGATAGCCTGTTACGCTGGTCTGGGACAATGTTGCATTTGACATATCCAAAGAAGGCTGTATTTCTACGGCATGAATCTGCGTTTCGTTAAATATCATTCCGAAAGCGCATATGATGCAAAAACAAAGCACGTATGCCAATAATTTCTTAATTCTGTTTTTCCTGTTGTGTTTCATGATTTTTCCTCCCGTGTAAATCTGTTTTTTCTACTTCTTTTTCTATATTTTTTAATTTTATCACGTTTATTACAAAATTGATACAGGAATTTTGTAGAATTGTAAAGTTAGAGTAACTACCACTACTATTCATGGCTGAGAAATTTCGTCGTATATAATGCGGTCATTACACGGTGAAATCGGAATGTGACAGGCTGCGATTTCATAGGATTTTAAAAAATGGCAAGGTTTTGAGAAAATGCATGAAAAATTACAGAAAATGTGAAATAACGCAGGAGGGGATGAAGGTTATACTGGAAATTCCAGAAAAATCCGGTGAAGATGAGAGAGGAAAACAGGAAGTGCAAAAGATTCTGACAGTTGCTCTGCGTGATCAGATTCAAAGATATTTTTGGGAAAGGGAAGGCAGATGAGGCGGGCGCGGATGCTGTTGCGGGTGAGTTCGAACCAGCAGTTGGAGGCAGACGGAGACCTGACGATCCAGCGGCAGATTGTCAAAGAATATATCAAAAGGCAGGCGGATTGGTGTCTGGATTCCAAAGAATATTTTGAAGGCAGCAACAGCGGCTACAAAAATTCAGTGCAGGAAAGAGATGTCTTACAGGAGGCTCTGCAGGATGCATGCAATGGAGAATATGATATTTTGGCGGCATATAAAGACGACCGGATTGGTCGGCGTATGTGGGAAATTGGCGCATATGTGATGCGGCTGAAAAGTTACGGTGTTGACATCTATACGGTAAAAGATGGGTGCATTTCTCCGGATGGGGATGATATTATGGGGCAAATGATGCTGGCGTTGCGTTACGGAAATGCTCAGAAAAGCAGCGCTGATACAGGCGTCAGGGTAAAAGATACAGCCCAGAAACTTGTGCAGAAAGGAAAATTTATGGGAGGCTGCGCACCTTACGGTTATCAATTGGTTTTGTCAGGAGAAATCAGCAAACATGGACGGGCATTGCATAAACTGGTCATTGTTCCAGAGCAGGCGGCAGTTGTGAAATATATTTATGAGCTTTCCCTTTATAAAGAATATGGTTCCCGGAAAATTGCCCGGATTTTGAATGAGCACGAAGAGTTTCGGTATCTGGCTCCGAAAACGGTATGGAAGAGCGGAACAGTTACTAGCATTTTGACCAATCCGATTTACACAGGGCATATGGCGTACAAGCGAAGGGAAAGTGTAAACGGAACTTATCGCAGGCTGGAAAGCAAAGACTGGATTATTTCTTTGCATGCAAATGAGGAAATTCGGATAATAGAGGATGAGACCTGGAACCGGACACAGGAGAAACGCAGACTTCGTGGCAATAAGTATATACCCTCCGGGCATCCCAATATGACACACTCCTTCGGAGCGGTCGCAAAAGGTATACCGAGAAAGGAATCGGCTTGCGAGAAGGTAATTGGAAGAAATGACGGAATGCTGGCGCTGGCGGATGTGGCGTATTGCGGATATTGTAAGGGAAGGCTGGTAAATGGCAGTAAATATAATTATTGGACTATAAAAAGCACAGGGGAAAAAAAATCCAGCAAAACGCCTGTCTATAAATGCCGGAATGCAGCACAGGGCGTACCTCATCCGGAGACAAAACAGTACGGGGCAGACAAAATCGAATTCATTGTTTTTGCAATTATTGCAAAATGCATTGACAAGCTGCAGGACGATGTGGACATTTTGACAGAAATTACATGTATCTGTGAAAAGGAGAAAAAAGCAAGAGAAGAGGAGCAAAAAAAGGAAGAACAAAAGCTTGCAGATCTGAACAAAAAAATTGCTGTTATGGAGAATCATATTCCGAATGCAATGACAGGAGAGTATCCGCTGACTTTAGAAGAATTGACAGAAATCATAAGAAAACAAAAGCAGCAGGCTAAAGCGCTCTTTGAACGAATATGTCAGAAAAAGACAATATCGGAATATGGCTTAGTATCTGCGAATGGGCTGGAGGATGTGTATAAAAAAATCCCTGCATGGCAGACGCTTTTTTTGGATGCAGATATTTCTGTGAAGCGGGTTCTTTTGAACCGTCTGATTGACAGTATTTATGTAAAAAAAGATGAAATCGTGATACGGTTTCAGATGAATTTCGAGGATGATTTCCTTTGGCATGGAATCAGCGATGATTCCGGGGTATCGGAATAAAGGGTATGATTTTACGATTACATCTTCTACGGCATTTGACCATAAATGGGTTTACGGCAGGAATATCTTTGAAAATATCGCACAGATTGTAGATGAGATTTTTGACAGCTATTTATCCAGGCCGAATGTGCGGCAGCCGATTTTGACACAGTACTGTGACGGAAAGAGAGTGAGCTGTCCCAACTGGATGAGCCAGTGGGGTTCCAAAGATTTGGGAGACCGGGGATATAGTTTTATTGAGATTTTGAGATATTATTATGGAAGCAATATGTATGTCAATGAGGCAGATGAAATTGCGGGTATTCCGGCTTCCTGGCCAAGGGAAGATCTTTCTGTCGGTTCCAGAGGGGATAAGGTCAGACAAATGCAGTCCCAGCTTGCAAGAATTTCCAGAGCATATCCTGCCATTCCGGTTGTTTCGGCTGATGGCATCTATGGACCGGCAACGGAAAATGCAGTAGAGGTGTTCCAGTCTGTTTTTGGGCTGCCAGTGACGGGAGTGGTGGATTATGCCACTTGGTACAAAATCTCAGAAATTTACGTGGCAGTTACTAGGATTGCAGAGTTGTACTAAAAAATGCCTGAGTATGCCAAAATGGGCGGCAGGAAGAGACATTGCAGTATAAAAAAATAAAAGAGAAAAGGATGAACATTTTTGTGGGAAGGTTCATCCTTTTTTGTGTTCTTCAATCATAGTTACTGTTCACACATGTCTGTGCATTTACTGCACTGACCGTGAGAATGTGATTCTTGACAACTGTGCAAGTAGAGGATTACTGTGTATGGAAATCTGTAAAGAATTGAGGTATAATTTTGAGGGAGGTGTAAAGGCAATGGAGATACGTGTGCTACGGTATTTTTTAGCAGTGGTGCGTGAAGAAAGTATTACAAAGGCGGCAGAGGCGCTCCACATTACGCAGCCAACTTTAAGCCGCCAGTTAGCCCAGATGGAAGAGGATATGGGAGTCCGGCTTTTTGACAGGGGGACGAGGAAGATTG
>CAYQRG010000139.1:5170-5567 GCA_964419645.1 uncultured Eubacterium sp. | reverse complement strand
TGCCGGGTATTTTTTTGTTTACAGTTACAAATAATTAAATGTCATATGTTATTTAATATTGAAGTCCAGACCCTTCTGCATATATTCAAGAAGGACGCTGTAGTTATCCTTATAATTAAGTATGTAGTTACGTTCGGTAGTCACCATCTCGGAGTGGCCCAGCAGATCGCTTATATATCTGGTAGGCATCCCGGATGCATGCAGCATGGTTGCAAAGGTCTTGCGTATCATATGCGTGTTAAAATATTTCACTTCCGCGTACTGGCAGAGCCGGCGGAGCGTCCGGTCGAGGGAGCGGACAAGGACCGTATCTTTTCCATCATACGCAAGGCAGCGGTTATGATACCGGCATGATTCATGGTGCGTGTTAAGCTGCTGCAGTCTCTAGACCGCTGCA
>CAYQRG010000139.1:0-5160 GCA_964419645.1 uncultured Eubacterium sp. | reverse complement strand
TTCAGGAAGCAGGGGGATCTCCCTTACGGAGTATATCGTCTTGGTGTCTTCAACAATGCGGTACACCATGGATCCGTACCGGTTGCCTTCGTCGTCACGTTCATAGGACTTAGTCTCGGTCTTGAAGATCCGGACGACCTTTTTGTCAAAGTCAACATCCTGCCAGTTTAAGGCTGCAAGCTCACCGATGCGAAGCCCCAGAAAGAAATTCAGGACAAGGCAGAGGCAGGCTGAACGTTTGACCGGATAAATGTTGCAGGTTATAACAAGCTTTATAAGCTTTTCGACGTCTGCCCTGGGAACTGCAAAGTCCTGATGCAGATCATGGACGATCTTTCCCTCCGGAATATATCTTTTGACCATGTGCCAGTCTATCAGGCGGGCGCCGCCGAGCCCCAAGTCCCTGGCATATACCATTACATTGTTTATTATCTGGTATATCCTCTTGAATTCTTTTGAAGTTATATTTCCGCGTCCTATAATGATTTCCGTAAGAAAGCGGACAGCAGTCTCCCCGTCAATGGAAGAGATGTTCAGCAGGGTGAGCCAGCTGCCGGCATAGTAACGGTTATATGTTGCTTCCAGACGGTCACAGCTCTGTGCGCGGATCACGTTCATCTTCATGCGGAACCATTTCCTGTATGCTGTTTCAAATGTCATTTCATCGATCTCAGGCGTTTCAACTGCGCCGCTGCGTATGCCCATATCTATCCATTCTTCAAGACTTACCATCTTTTATCTCCTCCTATCCGAAAGACTGGGTGTTTCTTAAGGGCATGTTAGGTAATGCGTGTACCATTCCTAACCCCTTCCCAAGAACCCGCTAAATTCGTGGAATACCTCATTAAGCGGTTTCTAGGTGTTCCCCTTCCCCTTCTCCAGGGGGAACATTAAGTTTCCTTATCCTGCGTTGAGCACATGGACGGGGAAAGAGTTCCCCCTTCCATGAATAAACTTTTATCGTGGACCACTATAAAATGGCACCTTCCTCTCTGTTGACAAATTGCAACATTCGTATTCTACTGTTAATGTCACAGTGGTGGGAATTAGAGTATTCCCCCAAACCCCCCTTACATAAGGGGGGCTTAATAAGGCAATCCAGGCTTTAATGTATTGGAAATAATAAACCGTATCAGTCCGTCGCACTAAGTTCGCTACGATTCAGGGGCAATATAGCTGGCTGCTCTAAGTTGATTGCCCCTGAATCTACCTCTCTAAGTGCTTTGGGACAGCTTAGACGCTAAGCGTATATTAAACAAGGAAACAGGGCGGGGGAGAGCCAGACAGCTTTTTCATTGGCTTAAGGCATGCATCAGCCTGTAGTGTTTTCGGCGGTTTCATCCTGCTTTTCTGTGCTTTCTTCCTCTTCCGGCTTTTCGGCAGCGGGGGGCGCACCGGCAAGGTGCAGCGTAATCGTGGGGGCCCCTTTGTCCCCACTCATACGCTGCTTCTTACCGGGGCGTTCCGGGCTCTCAAAATGGTTATAAGAGTCATAAATGGCAAAAAGTTTACGGCCGCCGAAAAAGAAGTTTGCTTCAACACGCTCTTTTATGGGATACCAACACTTCACTGCGGCATACAGGTTGTCGTTGGTAAGCAGGCCGATGAAAAATCCGGCATAGCCGAAGCGGCTTACTTTCCGGTGTACGTGTTCATATTCGATAAGCGAGCGTATCTGCCGATCCAGCATCCGGTCAAACTGCGCGGCGAGTATGATGTCATACCCGTAGTGGCGGTGCTGGGAGAAGAAGGAGAGCCATCCGTTCCTGCCGATGTGCTGCCATTCACGGCTGTTAAAAAGAAGCTGCGCTTCATCTATTATCAACAGTATCTCGCCTTCTTTGAGCCGCCTTCCAAGATGCCCCGACAGTTTTCTGGAGAACATCAGGAGACGTTCAGGGAGAAGGCGGTCATTGGCAACAAAAAGATAAGTGCCCCTGCAGCGTTTGATTGCTTTTGTGTCTACATAAAAATTTCCTATGATAACACGTTTGTGCATCCTTAAGCGGGAACGTATTTCCTTGGCCGTATGAAGGCTTTTTCCGGAGCCGGGAGTTCCTGAATATAATTCTATCATAAGTGAACCTCCTATCCGAGAAGTTTTACCCAGCGGGCAATAACGGTCCATGCATAATAAGCGCCTATCGCGCTGATCCAGAGGGTTCCTATCTTCACAAAATCGCCTATGGGAACAAACCAGTTGATGTATTTAAGAAACGGCATTCCAGACAGTTCGTTTATCACCGGCATAAACGGGGAGAGCGGAAACAGTCTGATCACGGCACTCAGGAACTTATCAAGTATTTCTTTCATAAAAGCAGTCATTTGATCACCACCTTATCACTTTTGACGTTGCAAACATTAAAAATAATATAAAACCGACTTTTTCACAGGTGCGCATGACTTTGGCGGCATCATCAAAGATTGACAGGTCAAGATAAACCGTTTCTTCATAGTCGAGCGCGGGAATGACTACAGGGAATGAAAAGCATGGAGCCTCCGGCTCTGCAGAAAGCACTCTGAGAAGCGCAATAAAATCAAATGGTATGCAGAAGGGGAAGATACCGCTTAACTCAACCTTGTAGTCTGACATCTCCATATCGCTATCGGTTCCCGGATCGGGATCGGGATCCGGGTCAGTATCACCGCCGGGCTTTGGCTTGGTGCCGCTGTCAGGCGCTGGGTGGGCATCGGGCGACGGATAGTAAACAGGATCCGTTCCGGGTGCAGGTTCCGGGATGGTAACAGGAGTTTCGTCGGGAAGCAGGTCAGGATTAACATCCGGAAGAGATCTGCGGATTAAATCAGCAAGCTCATCTGGTGAAAGATTATTTCCTACTGCTCTAACCCCTAATTTTTTCATTAGTTCAATAAGCTGGTTTAGTGTAAGACCGATATTTGTAAAAGGGTCTACAAGTTGCCCGCCCCAGTTGTCCGAAAGCCAGTCGGCATGACGGTATACTTTGGCATAGTTCAGGGCATTGGTCACATCACCCCGGCCCAGCAGATAATTTTCCACATCTATATAACTTGCAAATACAGGAAAGTTTGCACTGTAAGAAAAAGAATCACAATCTGTAGCACTAACACTGACACTGTCATAACTGAATACATCTGTTCCATATGAAGATTTCACTGTTCTGGTACCTTTTAATTTAAAGGTCATGACAGAAGTTGAAGATTTTGGGTAATAAAAATGTAAAGAGTAGTCGTTCTTGTATGCATATGAAGTATTTAAATATCCGGCTACAGGCGAATCATAGGATGATGATAAATTATATATTTCACTACTGCCGTGTGATGTATAATTAACAGTTGAAGAATAACCAAAGGCTGCCCCGCTCCACTGCGTGGCAACATCATACTGGTTGCAGTATCCGGATACAAGCGGTTCTATGGCGGCGAGTTCGGTTTCTGTCATTTCCTCACCGTTTACCCATTTCTGGTAGAGTTCCGAGGCATGGGCAATGACCCAGGTGGCACCGAGGGCAAAGAAATTGCCGACATACTGGTTGGCAGGACTAAATAAATTTATCCAGTCTTTCTTATCATCATCGTCATCATCGCCGTTATTATTGTTAGGCGCACCGCCCTGGATAACTTCCCAGGGAGTGTCTTTAATGAGTTCAAATGCCTCGCTTCCAAACACATAATCCTGACCGCTGGATATATCGGTAATTTTTGAGATCCAGCCTTCAGGTATTTCCTTTACGGAATCAATAAATTTTTTACCCGCGCGGGCTATCTCTTCCTGGTTGTCTATGACTTCTCCGGCTGCCCAGGATATGGCAAACGCAGAACCTACTAAAACGCATATCTGGAAGAGCGTTGCAACAGTAATACCACCAGCTACTTCAACTACTCCGGTTGCTTCAACCTCATCCATATGGGCAGCATCGAAGTAGTCGCTGCCAACGGTGATGCTGAGAAGGATAACTGACATGAAGACTGCCAAAATTCGCTTAAATTTGTTCATTTTTGCCACCTTTCTTGTATGTTTATACATAATAGTCTAATATACTTAAAAAGGAGTAAATCTATGGATAACATATTTGTAATTGCCATTTTTGTATTATTTATTGCATTTCTTTATATACAGTTCTGCAGGACACCTAAGATCAAGACTGTAAAAGCACCGACCGCAAAAGCGATAAAGCGTAAAAAGAAACACAACAGGAGGATCAAAAAAATAAAACGGATATTCAAGTTACCATACCGGGGTAAAACCGAGATAGTAAAGTACGACCCGTATAAGGAATATATTGAAAGTGTATGGAATGAAATACAGCGTAAATAAATGAGTAAAGGGCAGGGCACATATATGCCTTGCCCCTTTTCATGGTGCGGAGGGATCATCCCCTGACTTTTTTCAGCCACGATATTCCGAACTTGATACCGACAACCGATGCGGTTATTACTACGATCGCAGGAACAACTATACCGAGTACGGAAAGCATCTGGCTTTTGGTAGTGTCTACGGCACTCTGCATTACCGTAGTGACATCGAATGAGGAACTGCCGCCCTCTGATGCAAATGCGGTAAGTTTGGTAGAGCCTGCAATCAATGCCGTTGATGCGGCAAGTGAAAGAATAGCTGCTTTCTTTCTGGCGTTCTGGATCACGCCTTTTGCCTTGTTCATTACTTTGCTCATTGCATTTTTCATTAAAAATCACCTGCCTTTCATCATCGAAAATACGCTTGTAAAAGTATAATCGAATATTATTACTATAAAACCTGTTAGGGCACCTACTGAAATACCGGCGCCGGCAAGGTTTAAAAACTGTTTCACTGTCTCCTGCATATCAGACCCTCCTTAAACGGAATCCGTGTATAATCAGAACTCCAAGTATTACGCCAAGGATGAAAAGTGTGCTCATAAATCCGGCATACAGGATGTCATTCTGTCTTTCCATGGCTTCGATCAGCAGGAGAGAGCCGGACTCGCCGGTCTCATAAGCTTCATGAGTGGAAGCATCAGCGATGCTGCTGTATGGATAATCTGTACTGTTTCCGCTTACTGTTTCCGGACCAGAAACCGGATGTTCTGGTTTTTCCGGAGATGGTTCACTGTTTTCAGTCTCTTCACCAAGAACGCTGTCGGCATCCGTACTTTCACCTGCATCAGATTCCTCATCCTCATAGGATTCTGCGTCTTCTCC
>CAYQRG010000138.1:0-5569 GCA_964419645.1 uncultured Eubacterium sp. | reverse complement strand
CTGTGTCAGGTCAATGGGGAATCCATAGGTATCATAAAGCTTAAACGCTTCTTCTCCGGAGAGAACCTTTTCACCCTTTTTCTCCATTTCAGCCTGCATATCGGATAAGATGGTAAGTCCCTGGTCAATCGTCTTATGGAATTTCTCTTCTTCCTGTGTCAAAACACGGAAAATAAAATCTTTCTTCTCTTCCAGTTCCGGATAACCGTCTTTGCTCTCATTGATCACTGTCTCGCTCAGCTTTGCAAGGAAGGTTCCTTCAATCCCAAGCATTTTGCCGTGTCTTGCTGCCCGGCGGATCAATCTGCGCAGTACATAGCCCCTTCCTTCATTGCTGGGCATAATGCCGTCAGAAACCATAAATGTAGAAGAACGTATATGATCTGTAATCAAACGAATGGAAATATCGTCAATCGCATCTGTCTGATAAGTCTTATGGGACAATTCACAAACCTTGTCCCGAATCGCTTTCATGGTATCAATATCAAAAACAGAATCCACATCCTGCATCACAACAGCAAGACGCTCCAATCCCATACCTGTATCAATATTCTTCTGGTCTAATTCTTCATAACCGCCTTTGCCGTCACCGTCAAACTGGGTAAAGACATTGTTCCAGACCTCCATAAAACGGTCGCAGTCACAGCCGACTTTACAATCCGGACTGCCGCAGCCATAGCTTTCGCCCCTGTCATAATAAATCTCGGAACAAGGACCGCAGGGACCTGCCCCATGCTCCCAGAAATTATCGCATTTTCCTGTCTCGGGATCACGGTAAAATCTCGTAATCTTCTCCGCCGGAATGCCAATTTCTTTGTTCCAGATTTCAAATGCCTCTTCGTCTTCTCCGTAAATCGAAGGATAAAGGCGATCTTCTTCCAGTCCCAAAACCTCTGTCAGGAATTCCCAAGACCAGGCAATTGCCTCATGTTTAAAATAATCGCCGAAAGAAAAATTACCCAGCATTTCAAAAAAGGTCAGATGCCTTGCCGTCTTTCCTACATTTTCAATATCTCCGGTACGGATACATTTCTGGCAGGTGGTCACGCGCTTTCTCGGCGGAATCTCCTGTCCGGTAAAGTATGGTTTCAGAGGCGCCATTCCTGCATTGATTAACAGCAGGCTCTTGTCATTGTGCGGCACCAGTGAAAAACTTTTCATTGCAAGATGCTCCTTGCTCTCAAAAAATTCCAGATACATCCTGCGCAGCTCATTTACTCCAAATTTCTGTTTCACAACAAATTCCTCCAACATACAATTTATTCTTTTGTCTGTGCATCTTTGCGGTCACGCAGTTTCTTGCCTGCAAAAACGCCTAATACTGCCAAAATAACATAAAAAACCATTTTTCCCAAATAGCCAAGCAGGCTTGTTAAAAATGCCATATCAATTCCTCCATTCTCTCCGAATTCGCATATTTCTTAAATTATAGAACACTTCATCGCTTTTTTCAACTGCAAACAGAGGGATTTTTCATCATAGAATTTTGATGAATTTAGCTTCTTCTTACTCCATTGGGACTATCGGACAGCCCCATATCTTCCTCTGTTCTGAGAATTTACCTGATCCAATAAAAATATAGTGATCTGTCGTATTCTTATTTTAAATACAGGGGCAAAAATTGATATTCACTAATATACCCCCTGAAATATTTTATTGATAATACTTTTTATCTGCTCCACGACCGGAAATTTGAATCAATCCTTGTTCCGCCATCTGTCGTGTCAATGTATATGCTCTGGTTCTTTTTATATTTAAAAGTTCCTGCAGCTTTTTCTCTGAGATTTCTCCGTACTCTGATAAATAATCCAGAACCTTCTGCATTTGAGGTGACAAAATCTGATCCTGCTTTGGTTCATTTGTATCCTGCTGTCTGGCAAAATTCATATTGGGTAATACAATCTTAAAAGTGTTGGGCGTCACTATAATTTCCGGCTGCAGGGAACAGTTTTCATATAAGGAAAAAATTCTCCGGATTCCTGTACCATAAGCCTCAATAAAATGCAGCCTATGAAAAATTTCCACTAATCTATTATTTCTGGAAAGCGAAATTCCATTTCGGATATCTTCCGGCGACAACCCTCCTGTTAATCCACCTATAGAAATGAATTCCATTTCTTTTTCATTTACATTTATAATAATGCTTCCGTTGAAATTATAATCCCGATGTATCAACGCATTCAGCAAAGCCTCCCGGACTGCTTCTTTTGGATAATCCCAGTAATCCTCTCTTTCTAAACCAGCAATGACAGATCTATTTTGATTGCACAGATTTAAATAAGCATATGTTTCTTCTGCCTGTAAAAAAACAGAACCCCCAAATTCCTTACGATCTCTGAAAACTGTGTTCCTCTGATCTGAAAAAACGGCAACTTTTATTGTATATTCACATTGGTCAGAGATCAGATATCCTAAATTAGTATATAAATCACTCTCACTGCTTGTAATGCCAAGAATATAATATTTCTCCTGATTAAACTCTATCTTCTGCCTTACAAATATCTGTGCCGCATAAGAAAAACTCAATTCCTGATTGATAGAACGAAGACTTTCAAATATATTTCCATCTGCAATTTTTATCATCTGACGAATCTGTTCTGGAGATGCCGGCACAGAAGATGCTCCCTGCCGCACATATACCCCACTCGGTTTTAAGCCTTTTGATTTTAAATAATATGGCTTATATGCGCCTTCTCCTACTTCAATACGAATGATCTGATTTTTTTCTAATGTATATTTGACAAATATGGTGACATCGGGAAGAATAGCATCTCGTATTCCATTTGTAATCCGCGTATAGGTATCATCTAAATTTTCTAATCCAACCGGCTCTCCTCTATCTGTGACTCCTATATAAATAGTTCCACCTTCTGTATTGGCAAATGCAATGACTTCTTTGTATATATCATCTACATAATTCTGTTTGAATTCTATATTCTCACTTTCATAATACATAATGTACCTCCTGATTCATTCATTATGTTCTATATGTTCACTATTGTCAAGTGAATACAGTGAATATTCACATTTTTATAGTGAATATTCATTTCTATTCACAACATAGAGCCGCTCATAGCAACCGATTTTACCACGCAAAAATTCCACACACACAAATATTTCTTCCCCTCTCCCAAAGAATATGCTAAAATACCCCTGAAAAACAAACATCATTCAGGAGGTACACCATGGCAGGTTCCACATTTGGAAATATATTTAAAATCACTACCTGGGGCGAATCCCACGGAAAGGGCATTGGCGTCGTTATCGACGGCTGTCCGGCAGGGCTTCCTCTCTCCGAAGAAGACATACAAGTTTATTTAGACCGCAGGAAACCGGGACAATCCCGTTACACTACCCAGCGAAAAGAATCCGATACCGTTGAAATCCTCTCCGGCATCTTTGAAGGAAAAACCACCGGAACGCCGATTTCCATGGTCGTCTTTAATCAAGACCAAAGATCCAGAGATTACGGCGATATTGCCAACTACTACCGTCCCGGACATGCAGATTATACATTTGATGAAAAATACGGATTCCGGGACTACCGAGGCGGCGGCCGCTCCTCCGGCAGAGAAACCATTGGACGCGTTGCCGCAGGCGCCGTTGCCGCAAAACTCCTTGGCCGGCTTGGAATTTCTTTCACGACTTATACCAAATCAATCGGACCGATTACAATTTCTTCCTTCCAGCCGGAAGAGCTGAACCAAAACCCGCTCTATATGCCGAATTCCGACGCTGCGAAGAAAGCCCAGGAATATCTGGAAGACTGCATGAAACGCCAGGACTCCTCCGGCGGCATGATTGAATGCATTATAAAAGGCCTTCCTGCCGGCATCGGCGATCCTGTTTTTGAAAAACTGGATGCGAATCTGGCGAAGGCCATTCTCTCGATCGGCGCTGTCAAAGGTTTTGAAATCGGTGACGGATTTGCCGCTGCATGCGCAAAGGGAAGTACCAATAATGACAACTTTTATATTACAGATACCGGCGAAACAGCCAAAGCAACCAACCACTCCGGCGGCATCCTCGGAGGCATCAGCGACGGTTCTTCTATTATTTTCCGCGCAGCAATAAAACCAACTCCATCGATTGCATCTACACAGAAAACTGTAAATAAATCCGGTGAAAATATTGACATTTCCATTCATGGCAGACACGATCCCATCATTGTTCCAAGAGCCGTTGTCGTGGTAGAATCTATGGCAGCTCTTACAGTATGCGATGCCCTGCTTTTGAATATGACAGCCAGATTAGACCGTATCTGTGATTTCTACCAAAGATTCTAATATACAAAAGCAGAAAGTAAAAGCAAGCATAAGAAAAAGGTGTAAAGTCTTATCTGATTCATAGTGACTTTACACCTCTACTTGTGTAGTTGCTTATTTATAGAGTTATGTCTTCTACATTCACCCCTAAAGATGATAATTTTGCAACTGCCAACTTGATTGAATAATCAAGCTCATTATTTTCTTGACTTCCATTTGATTTTTTAATACGTTGTAATTCAGCATATCTGTCAATGGTTATTGTAATTAATTCTTTATCTGTCATATCTGTTACCATCCCTTCACCGCCTTTTTCATTAATATAATCAGTATAGCGGATTTTAGAATAGGTGTAAAGTCTATTCATTTACTCATATTCTTTACAAACATCCACCCATTCCAGATATCCGGAATATTTCTCCAACTCAGGTATCGTGAGCTCAATCGCGCTGTTAGAACTACCGCAGGCAGGAAACACCGTTTCAAACCGTTTCAGGGATACATCCAGGTATACTTTGACATCTTCCTTTACTGCAAAGGGACACACACCGCCAACGGCATGGCCGACCAATGTTTCCACCTCATCCGGTGAAAGCATTTTTGCTTTTACACCAAACTGCGCTTTGTATTTCTTATTGTCAATCCTGGCGTCTCCGGCAGCCACCACTAAAACTGCATGATCTTCCACTTTAAAAGAAAGTGTTTTGGCAATCCGGGCAGGTTCACAGGACAATGCCGCTGCTGCTAACTCCACCGTTGCGCTGGACACCTCAAATTCCTGTACTTTTTCTTCAATTCCGTATGTTTTAAAATACGCTTTTACTTTTTCTATTGACATCTTTTACTTCCTATTCCTCTTTCAGCTTATGAATATAAATACAATTTGGTTTGTCGATTTTTAAAGGCTTGCCGTCCATAAGGGCATATTTCTTTTCATAATCCATACGGAAGGTGCAGATTTCATTGGATTGATGATTTAAGCTGATAAAATGCTTGTTCCCAGGGAAAATCGCCAGCGCTTTCGGGAAGTCACCGCTGATTGGGATCACACTGTTCATAGTTAAAAGCCCTGTCTTTGCATCCCTCTCAAAAATTGCCATTTCCGTTGTTCCTGCATTTGCGCAATAGAGATATTTTCCGTCCAAAGAAAATTCCATATTCTGGGAGCTGCAATGATCTTTTTTCACTTTCTGTGTGGATACCTTCTGAATCCGCTCGAATTCTGCTCCGCGTTCGTCCACGTAATAATTGTATACATCTACAGAGTTTTCCAGCTCATTTAAGACATAGGCATTGTTGACATC
>CAYQRG010000137.1:0-5674 GCA_964419645.1 uncultured Eubacterium sp. | reverse complement strand
TTTTTTTCACTGTCTCCAGCAGATTTTCCTGGTAACCATAGTACAAATCTCCGCCGATTCCGCAAGACTTCCCCTGCTTGATTTCCTGATATCTTGCTAAAACATCTTCCCCATCTTTTTCTCCCGGCGCAGGTATCATTCCAAATACATCATAAATAAATAATGGCTTATCCTGCCTTTTTTCATGCGCAATACATATGCCGGAGCCTCCTAACGCACAACCTGTTTCAATAATACAGCCGTCAAGGTCATCCGTTTTCGCTGCAGCTTCCATCAAATCTTTTAACGCAGCATCTTCTAAATACGTCAAATGTTTCCAGCGCACCGTATGGATGATGTCCTGCCTTGCATTTTTCAATCTGAAAACAGAAACAGATTCCGCTGTCTTTTCTGTCAAGTCCAGAGAAAAACCGTTTTTCCGAATTTTTTTTATCAAATCGCCTTTTGTCATATGATTTTGAAAACCACGGCTCTTTCTCACTGAAATATCGCTTTCATCCTCTAACGTACAATAGGAAATCAAAATCTCCTGCCTGCTGCTTTCACACATCTTTTTCAAAAAAGCTTCCACATCTTTCATATATTCCAGACAATTTGCACAAAACACCGTATCTGCCTGTACAACCGGAAAATCTCCCTGGTTATACTCCTCTATCATTGCAGCATTACCGCTATTTACATAATCCACACCCCAATATTCCGGTATTGCCTGCATCAATAGCTCATTTGTTTCTCTTGTTCCACCGCCTAAATCTAATAGGGAGAAACTATCTTTTGAAATCAGACTCAGCATTTGAGAAATTATATTTTCTTTTATATCATCTTTCATCCTGATTTATCCCTTCTCCATTAACCTGTAACAAGAATACCCCATTTCATTTTCAAATACAAGTTTTTATGTAAAGAACTCTCATGGAAATCCATGTTCAAATTGTCCATAAGCAAATAATCTAAACATACCTTCCCAAAAAACTCACAACATAAAAACGGGAGCGCATACTGCATTCTCCCGTTTTCCTCATCTCTATAACACTTTTGAAAGAAAATCCTGTAACCTGGGATTCTTCGGATTTGTGAAAAACTCTCCCGGCGTATTCTCTTCCATGATAATTCCTTCATCCACGAATAAGACCTTGCTTCCTACTTCTCTCGCAAATCCCATTTCATGCGTTACAACTACCATCGTCATACCGCTCTCTGCCAGTTCCTTCATAACATCCAGCACTTCCCCTACCATTTCCGGATCAAGAGCCGATGTTGGTTCATCAAAAAGCATAACCTTAGGATTCATGGCAAGGGAACGCACAATTGCGATTCTCTGCCGCTGTCCTCCGGAAAGCTGTGAAGGATAAGCATCTGCCTTTTCTGTCAGATTTACTCTCTTTAAAAGATTTAATGCTGTTTCATTTGCCTCTTCCTGGCTCATCAGCTTGAGCTTGACAGGAGCTAAGGTAATATTTCCCATAATGGTAAGGTTGTTAAACAGATTAAAGTTCTGAAATACCATTCCCATATGTTCCCTGACTTTGTTGATGTTCGTCTTAGGATCTGTGATTAACTGGCCGTCAAACCAAATTTCACCGCTGGTAGGATGTTCTAAGAGGTTCATGCAACGCAGGAAGGTACTTTTTCCGGAACCAGAGGGACCGACAATTACGATTTTTTCTCCTTTTTCCACATGATAATCAATACCTTTTAATACTTCTATTTCTCCAAAGGATTTATGCAGATTTTTAACGGTGATCACCTTTGCGCAGCCTCCTCTCTAACAACTCTATTAATTTACTTAATATTTTAATAATGATAAAATATACAACGGCTGCGCCAATCAGGGGCATAAATGCTTCAAATGTCCTGGAAGAAACCTGGCTTGCAGTCCTGGTTAAATCAGAAAGGCTGACATATCCCACAATTGCAGTTTCTTTCAGCAATACGATAAATTCGTTGCCGATTGGCGGCAATACATTTTTGATCGCCTGAGGCAAAATAATATAACGCATGGTCTGTCCTTTGGATAATCCCAGAGAACGTCCTGCTTCCATTTGTCCATGATCTACTGCCTGGATTCCTGCCCTCATAATTTCGGATACATAAGCGCCACTGTTGATACCAAAGGTCAATACGGCTACAAGAACGCCGTTTTTGCTGCCTTTCATTACAATAAACCACATGATCAACAGCTGCAGTACCGACGGTGTGCCTCGAATTACATCAATATATATCTGGGCAATCACAGACAACGGAGAACGACTTCCGTCTTTTTTGGTGGACAGCTTCATCAATGCCACAATGATACCGATCGCCACACCTAAAATTGCAGCAAAAAGTGAAATCTGCAATGTAACGCCAAGACCGCTTACATAAAGTTTCCAGCGGTCGCCGTCAAGGAAAGCAATCTGAAATTTATATGCTACGTCTGCAAACCATTCATTCATTGCTTCTCTCCAATTCTGTCTTCTTTAGTTTCCTATATATTGTGTTACTAATTCATCAAATGTTCCGTCTTCTTTCAGCTCTGCAAGAGCTTCATTGATGGATTTTGCCAACTCTTCATCGCCTTTTGGCAGAGCAATTGCATAATACTCCTTTTCAAATCCAAAATCTGCGCTTTCTCCATCGTAGAGTTTCACTTCATCTTTGAACTGCTCACCGAATACTAAAGCTGGGTTCTTATCAATAATAACAGCGTCTACTCTTCCGTTCCTTAAATCATTTACTGCATCTACTGCCTTGTTGTACTGTGCAGGCGTTGCGTCCTCGATTTCTTCTACAATAAAATCTCCTGTTGTTCCAAGCTGAACGCCGATGGTCTTTCCTTTCAGATCTTCTGCATTTGCAATTTCGGAATCTGCAGAAACGATTACATACTGTACTGCTTCATAATAATCATCGGAAAAATCTACTGCATTTTTACGCTCTTCCGTAACTGTCATACCGGCAATTGCCACGTCAATTTTGCTGCCGATGGAAGCTACCAGAGAATCAAATTCCATGTTCTCCACTACTACGTCCACACCCAGTTTTTCACCGATTGCTTTGATTAACGCCATATCAAAACCATCCGGTTCTCCGTCATCCCCTACGTATTCAAAAGGCGGGAATTCTGCATTGGTTCCTACATTTAATACGCCGTCTGCCAAAGGTCCTTCGCCTGCTGCATCACCCTGAGAATCTTCGTCGTTTGAAGCGCTCTCAGTATTTGCTGCGTTGTCCGTATTATTTGTATTTGCATCTTTTGCTGTGTCACCGCATCCGGTAAATGCCATTGCCATTGTCATAGTTACTGTTAATAATAATGCTGCTGCTTTTTTCATAATTTTATTTTCCTCCCTTTCAGCACAAATAACGTATACCCTCCGGGCATCCCATTATGACACACTCCTTCGGAGTGGTCGCATAACGTATACCCTCCGGGTATCCCAATATGACACACCCTTTCAGGGTGGTCACATAATGTATATATTGTAACATCTTTATGCATAAAAACAAGTATAAAAAAGAAAATAATGCAGATTTATCATAAAAAACAGGTCTTTTATGCAAGATTATGCATCAAAAGACCTGTTTTTCTTCTAATTCATATATTTCAAAATCGTATCCCAGATACTACTCTGTTCCAATCCAAGTTTCCAGAACGACATGCCTGCCAGCTGATTCTCTGATGCTGCCTGAAGCCTTAATTCCATAGATTCTGCATCCTCCAGCCACACTTTATAAGTATCACCGCCATTTTCATATTGGGCAAAGTACTGGCCGTCCTCTTCTGACCAGGTGGCTTCCACTCCGTTTGCAGATACCATATTCCAAGATTCTTCCATGCCTGCTGCCTGGGAAGAAAGCTCGTAAGGCACGTAATCCTCAGAAGCTGCCTCTACGTCATCCGACGCTGCCTTTGGCGTTTCCTTCCAGATTCTGGTAAAAAATGGAGCCGCAAGTATCGTCTGATTCGCAGGAACTTCCTTTAATGTATCGGTAATGCCGTCTTTCACAAATCCAATGGAAGCAACGGAGCCTTCATCCGAACCCACATAATGCTCATCATATCCCATGATAATAATATAATCTGCAAAATTTGCCTGCTCGCTTCGATTATAAAAAGCCGTATAGTCCGTAGGTACATAATTGTCTACCGATAAAATAATACCATTGTTCTCGCATTTCAGGGAAAGCTCACGGATAAACTGGATGTATCCTTCTCCTGCTTCTACACTGATGGATTCAAAATCCACATTGATTCCGTCAAAATCATTCTGGATTGCAGCGGCAATCAGTTGATTTACCATATTTGTCCTCTTTGAGGTATGTGTCAGAACTTCTGTCGTATCAACTTCCTCGTTTTCCAGATTGCTTACCAGTGCCCAGACCTCAATTCCTTGGCTGTGGCAATAATCCACATAATCTTTACTGGAAAGGTCCATTAATGTTCCTTCATTATCATTTAAATAAAACCATGTTGGAGAAATCACGTTTAACCCTTTTGTTTTGGAAATCACATCTGCCACGGTACTGTTGGCGTCTCTTGTCGTCACCTGATGCCATGCCATATTGATTTTTTCATCTTTTAAAATATGGGAATACTCTTCTTTTTCAAAACTGTGCTTGTAACTTCTCTTCTCTTCTTCTCCCAGTTTCTTATTGCGGGCATAACCGATGATACCGTCTTCTGTGGCAACCTTATCCCAGTCATCTCCTTTTTCCAGTAAAATCAATAGCTCTTCGCTTTCTACCTGAGAGAGGATCGGACTCTTGATTCCGCCTTTCACACGAACCTGGGTATCCTTTTTCACAGGAATGACTGTTGCATCCGCCCAATCTGTTGTTACAACAACTCGGTTGGGATCTTCATAAAAATGATAATCCATATCCGTAAATTTCTTTACATATTCTAGTGCAATGTATGCTGTTTTGGCATCTGCGTATACGATAGTGTATTTTTCGCTCTTTTTTTCTTTTGTAATGTAGTAATCGTTGCTGGATGCTGCTGCAGATACTACATCAGACGGTGTTGTATATAATAGAAGATTCTCATTTGCATCCCAGTAAAAACGGCTGTTAAATATTTCTCTGACTGTCTCGTAATCTAAGTATAAAGCTCCGTCTTTGATCAACGCCTGCTGGGGTATGATCTCATGGTCCAGTACAATGGCTGCTGAAGATTCATCTGATATGCCGTAATACTCAAACAGGTCCATTTCCTCTTTTGTGGGTGTATATTTATTAATGATCTTTCCTATGATAAGTATCAATATTATAATCACAATCACTGCGGCTGCCAATATCACCGATTGTTGTATTCTTCTTTTATCCATTTGTACTTTTCCTCCTTTGAACTCGTGTGCATCCATATTATATCATATTGACGGACAGATTCAAAGAAAAACACCGCCGGAAATGTGGAAAAATCAGCTAGCTATAGAAAAATCCTTATACTCCATCTTGACAATATACATAGATTCGTTTAATATATTTTCTATAAAATACTTCAAATCAAAAATAAACAGCATCCGTTAAACGGTCGAGTCATAATTTGGTAGGTTATGGCTAATAAATCAAAAATGAATCATTAACACAAGAGTAACCGCATTATTTCTCATGGCGGTTATTTTTGTGCCTCTTATCAAGGAACTTGACTATGTAAGCTGATACTACTCCGCTTATAATGCCAATAACTAAT
>CAYQRG010000136.1:0-5688 GCA_964419645.1 uncultured Eubacterium sp. | reverse complement strand
AGAGAATGTGGAGAGAGGATGATGGAGACGATTTACGGATGGTATTCGAAGGAACAGACTGGACGAATTTGCGGGAACATATAGAGTAATGAGACAGGATTTTTCCTTTTATTATTTTAAAGAACTTAATTTGCTGTTTTGTTGACAAAAATTAACAATATGATATACTTGATGTGGAAATTTCATGCTAATAAAGAGTTTTTATAGAAGAGGGAGGAATTTTATGAATGAGAATCATGAAGACGGTCAGGGAAAGAAGTCTGCGATTACTGTCAGGAAGGCAGTGCGGCTGCTTTCCTTTTTAGGAATTGTATTTTTCTTTTGCCCTTCGTTTCTTGTTTCATGTTCCGGAAAGGACGTGAACGTCAGCGCAATGACGGCAGTTGGCGGAGTATCAATGTATGGGGAAGAGGTAGCAGCTCCACATCCGGCTATGCTCGCATGCCTGCTATTTCCAATTGTAATTTTAGGGCTTCTTTTTATAAAAAAGTATTCGGATAAGAAGACGGCAGTAATTATTATGGCGTGTGGCAGTATGGATTTTGTCATTTGGCTGATTTTTCGGTCAGCGGTCAAGAAAATTGCCGATGAAAATTATTGCTCATTTAAGACGACCGGATGGTATGTGTGCAATATACTTGTGTTGTTGTTGATCATTCTTTTTTCTGCATTGGTTGTATTGGGAAAAATGAAAATGGAAACAAATCTGGCAGCTCAATTTGCAGCCTCTGGAGCGAGAGGCGCCTTGAGCCAAATGTCAAATGCGGTCACAAATTTGACGGAGGGCGTTGCCGGTAATGTGAGCGGTAAAAAACAAAAAGCCGATACGATAGGATTTTGTTCGAAGTGCGGAAACCCGATTGCTTATGGGTGCAGATTTTGTACTGCGTGCGGCATGGCGGTTCCGGATAGCATGCTGGCGGAAGCGGAAGCACAGAGGAAGGCAGCAGAAAACGCAAATGGGGCAAAATTCTGTAAAGGATGCGGTAAGCCGTTTGGCATGGCGGACGAAGCGCGGAGGGAGAAAAAGACAGCCGCTCCAAAGGCGGATGCAGGAGAATCCGGTGGGATTATCAAAGCTGTGCCGAAAAAGGCTCTTGTGGGAATATTAGCGGCGGCAGTTGTGTTGATCGTCATCGTTTTTGTAGCGGTCAATTCAGGTTCAACAATCAATTTAGATGATTATCTGACAATCGAGGCGGACGGGTACAATGGGTATGGAACCGCAAAAGCAGACATTGACTGGGACGCAATCGAAGCAAAATATGGAGGAAAGGTTTCGTTTACGGATAAAGCAAAAAATGAATATGGAGGTTTTGCAAATCTGGTAACTCCGGCAGAGGCTATGCAGGATTATATAAGAGTGAAGCTGGATCAGTCGGATGGATTGTCAAATGGCGACGAAATTACATATATCTGGGATGTGGATGAAGACTTTTTCAAAGACATAAAATGCAAAATAAAATATAAGGATGGCGCATACAGCGTTTCCGGGCTGGCCGAGGTGGAAACCTTTGACGCATTTGCTGATCTGGAAGTGACATTTTCCGGCGTGGGACCGGACGGAAACATTGAACTTGAATACAAGGGGATGGAACTTAGCGAGTCTGATTTTAACTGTGATAAGGAGAGCGGCCTAAGCAATGGCGACATAGTTACGGTTTCGATTGATGACAGTCAGCTGGAATACTGTGCGGAAAATTTTGGAAGAGTTCCGGAGACGATGGAAAAAGAGTATAAGGTGGAAGGCTTAAGCAGTTACATTTCGGCAATTTCCGAACTCAGCGCGGAAGAGCTTGTGTCCATGCAGAGGCAGGCATCAGATGTGTACCATGCATATGCCGCGCGGGATTGGTCAGAGGGGGCGGAACTTGAAAGTTTTACCTATATAGGAAATTATCTGCTTACCAATAAAGATACGGAAATTTATTATGGCGAAAATAACGTGCTCTATCTGGTTTACAAAGTCCGGGCCAGAAATACCTGTTCAAACGGCGAAGAATCTTTTGACGAGGTAAATGATGTTTACTGGTATATTGCATTTGATAATTTAATGGCTGAGGCAGACGGGAGCTTGACTGTGGATGTGGACGATTACAGCACGCCAAGAAAAAGCTTTACAGTGGATTCCGGCATAAGCAGCGGATGGTTCAGCACATATTCATGGTATTACTATGGATATGAAACATTGGACGCACTTTATGAAGATGTCGTCACGTCAAACATGGACGCATACAATCACGAGGATAATGTTGACGAAAATGCATCTTCGGCAGCTTTAGATCAGGATCAGAATGATAGTTTGGAAACGGATTATGTTTTTCATGACAGCAATGTTAAGTTGCTGACGGAGGAGGATTTAGAAGGATTGTCAGCTGAGGAATGCAAGATAGCGAGAAATGAAATTTATGCCCGTCACGGAAGAAAATTCAATGATCAAAACCTGCAGGCATATTTTAACGCCCGCGCATGGTATGAAGGAACGGTTGAACCTGATGATTTTAAGGAGAGCGTCTTGTCTGACATAGAGAATGCGAATAAGGATTTGATTGACGCATATGAGGTAAAGAAAGGGTATAAATGATGGGCTGATGAGGGCGGTTATGTAAGAGCCGGAAATGCATGCTGTATGGAAGCTGTTTCTAAATTCGTGAAGATCTGTCGAAATGGCAGGTCTTCGTTTTTGGATATATAAAATTTTTTTGAGATTTTTAAAACTTTTTAAAACCAGGCTGCGTTGTATAAGTAAGACGGTCGGTCTGTAGGATTTTATAAGACAGAAAAAAACAAAATTAGAAAAAGGAGAGTGGAGAACATGAGAAAGAAACGAACAAGAAGAACAACCAGACTGTTGTCTCTGACGCTTGCGGCAGCCATGGTTTTTCAAATGGGAAATCTTACGGCAAGGGCAGCAGACTTGGATGCAGTTGAAACATCTGAACGGGCAAATCCGGCAAATCCGGTACATCACTGCGCCTTGGACGGGGCAACCTTCAGTTATGTCTATTTTGGAAACTATCCGCAGACAAAAGTTGCGGACGAGGAGCTGAAAGTTGCGATTCTTTCGGCATCTTATGATGAAAACGGGGATGCCGTGGTGGGCGGGCAGAAATACCGCAGGATGGAAAATAAGGATTCAGATTCCGGAAAATCGGAATACCATTATTTTAAGTGGGAACCGATCAAATGGAAAGTGCTGCAAAAAGAGGAGGGCACACTGTTCCTTTTGGCAGATCAGGCGCTTGACAATCCGGTGTGTGGGACGAACAGTTCTGAATGGGAATGGTATAAAAGCGATATACGTCAGTGGATGAATGAGGATTTTTATGAAACAGCATTTGACAGTAAAGAGCGAGATGCAGTTGTGGAATGGGAACTGATTAATAAAGATCGATCGGGTGTGTATGATAAAACGGAAAATGATACAAGGGATAAGATTTATTTGCTGGCAGAGGAAGATGCGACGAATCCGGAGTATGGATTTTGCGAAGGTACAGAGGTAAATTCCATGAGTCGCAGAGTTTATTTAAGTGACTATGCAAATGAAATAAGAAACACTTCTTTCGATTATTCTTGGACAGAATATCCGTGTAGTTGGTGGCTGCGCGATCCAAGTTTTAATACTACAGAGGTTAGGTATGTAGCCAGTGACGGCAGAATACTGGACGGATGGGCGGCTAATTCTCAGATTGCATGCGTGCCGGCACTGCGTGTGGATGTTTCTTCCAATGTTTGGACGGCAGCAGACGGCAGTGGGGCGGATGCTCTGTCAAATCCGGTACATCACTGCTCAGAAGGCGGCTCTGACAGCACGGATTACAGTTATATTTATTTTGGCAGCTATCCCCAGAGTGTAGTTGCGGACGAGGAAGTGACGGATGCAATTATCGAGGCGGATTATGATGAAAAAGGCGATGCATGGGTCGGAGAAATCAAGTATCGCAGGGTTGTCAAAAGCAATGCGGAGAATACGGGATCTGCTGCAACGGACAAGTATGCATATTATAAATGGGATAGGATCAAATGGCGCGTGCTGCAAAATGACGGAAACAGGCTGTTTGTCATGGCGGACAGTGGACTTGACGCTCAAAGCTGCAACGATGTGAGGAATTGGTATCTGTGGAAAAACAGCCGGATCCGAAACTGGCTGAATGGGGAATTTTGCGGTTTGGCATTCAGCAGCGAAGAGCAGGCGGCGATTGAAAATCACGAGGTAGTGAATGAAGACAATCCGGAATATGGCACGATGGGTGGAGAAACCACAAGGGATAAGATATTTTTGCTTTCTTACAAGGAAGCGACCAATCCTGCGTATGGTTTTTGCGAGGACATTGATTATAACCCTTCTTTAAGCCGGAAAATTGATCCAAGTGATTATGCGATGGCGCTGATAGAAGACAAGAATAAGAGCAGGCGTGTTCCTATGACGGACATGCCCTGGCTGACATGGCTGCTGCGTACGCCGGGAATGGATGAGGGATATACGATGTTTGTCAGGAGTAATGGCACGATCATTCATGACCTTCCTTTTTATGCCCATTCAGATTCGTTAAGCCCTTGCGAATGTGTTCCGGCGTTGTATTTGGATATTTCTTCTAAGCTTTGGCAAACTGAAGATGATGGGACGAGCGGCGCAGGAGGCAATGACGGCGTGTTGCAGGATCCCCCGAAGCAGCCGCAGCGGGAAACACCGGAGAATCCTATACACCATTGCAATCAGGATTCTACCGATTACAGCCATATTTATTTTGGCAGTTACCCACAGAGAGAGATAACAGGTGAAGCGTTGACATCTGCAATTACCGGTGCATCTTATGATGAAAATGGGGATGCAAGAGTTGATGGTGTGAAATATCGCAGGATCAGTAAGAACGACACAGAGGCTGATATCAATTTTGGAGAGAGCGAGTATCGCTATTTTAAGTGGGAACCTCTTAAATGGCGTGTGCTGCAGAATGATGGAACCAAATTGTTCGTGATGGCAGATAGAGGAATAGACTGTAAAAAGTATCAGGAGCGGAATCTGACTGTCACATGGGAAAACAGCTTTCTGCGACAATGGCTGAATGAGGATTTTTATCAGACAGCGTTTGAGGTAGAAGAACGGGAAGGGATTTTAAAACAGCATTTGGTGCAGGAAGACGATTCTAAGACAGGAGCATCGGGCGGAAATGATACCCAGGACAATATATTTTTGCTTTCCCCAGGTGATTTAAAAAATGAGAAATATGGATTTTGCCAAAATACAGAGGATGACCAGTATATTCCCGACGCTTCTGTCAACAAATATATGCGCGCAAGCGTATATGCGTATGCGAAAGGTGCGGAACTGAATTCAATCTATGTGGAGGAAGGGACATGTAAGTGGTGGACACGGCTTGCCGGCATTCATATGGGCAGCAGGGCAGTCGTGCCGGCGCTTTGCCTTGATTTAGATTCCAAAAGCTGGACATTGGCGGACAATGCGGGAGGTAAAGAGGATACGCCATCTAATCCCGTTCACCATTGCGGCAATGAGGGAGGTTCCTATTTTGATTACATTTATTTTGGAAGTTATCCTCAAAGTCTGGTTTCCTGGCATGATCTGACGGCTGAGATTGTCGATGCGCCTTACGATAAGAGGGGAGATGCATGGGTAAACGGGATTAAATACCGGAGAAGGGGAAGCGGAAAATCCTACAGTTACTT
>CAYQRG010000135.1:0-5727 GCA_964419645.1 uncultured Eubacterium sp. | reverse complement strand
CAATGACGGCTGTAATTCCCGCTGCTTCTCCGCTTCTGATCATGGTTCCCAGATTGCCAGGGTCCTGAATATCTTCCAAAAACAGATAGCTGCCACTATCCATTTCTGTAATATCGGTAAAATCCCACCGGGGCATGGACACAACCGCCAGAATCCCCTGGGGTGTCTGTGTATCGGCTGCCGCTTTCATCACATGGTCTGAAAGCACCTCATATTCCATTCCCCGAAGGCTCTTTGCATTTTCTTTTTCTGCAAGATAGGATTCTGATACATATAATTCTCGAATCCATTCTTTTGGCGCTTCTTCTGTCATTTTCCTGCCCTCTACCAAAAATACGCCTTGTTCTTTTCTTGCTTTTGCTTTTTTTCCTAATAATACCAAATTTTTAATCCGGGGATTGGATGTGCTTGTAATCATAATTCCTCCGTCTGTCCTATGTATTTTCCTTATAACTGCCTGCTTTTCAAGGCATAAAGGGATACCCAAAGGGTATTTCCGTTATTATACCTGGTTTTTCAGATTTTTCAAGCAATATACCCTTAGAATATGAAAAAGACGGAGTACGAAACCTTATCGCTTCGTATTCCGCCTTTTTTTCAAATTATCCGCTACGTTATCTCATATTACTTAGATGCAGACATTTTCTCTTCCTGGCTGCGGATCATTTTACGAACCATTTCTCCGCCGATGGAACCTGCCTGTGCAGAAGTAAGATCACCGTTGTAACCTTCTTTTAAAGGAACACCGATTTCAGATGCAACTTCCTGCTTAAAACGGTTTAACGCCTCTTTTGCTTCAGGCACCTCTACTCTATTTGTTCTACTTGAACTTGCCATGGTAAAACACCTCCATAGTTTTTTCTCCGGCTGGGCCGGTTTTTTGTATTGGATAAACGTTGTTTTGTTTATCCTGAGAATAGTATGGATCAAAATCATTTTTTTATGTTTGGAAAGTTTCACCATGGATTTCTTTGGAAAACGAAAGGATTGACAGATATTCCAAAAGGACATATTCTTATTATGTACAATTCTTTTTTTGAATTATCATTCATTTTATTGCAGGAGGGAAATATATGAGTAAAACAGGTATTTTTATGGCGAATGGCTGTGAAGAAATTGAAGGTCTGACTGTAGTGGATATTTTGCGCAGGGCCGGTCTTGATATTGAAATGATTTCAATCAATGAAACAAAAGAAGTAACCGGTTCCCACGGTATCACATTTATGGCAGATACTCTTTTTGAAAATGTAAATTTCGATGGACTGGACGCAGTGGTGCTTCCGGGCGGTATGCCGGGCACTTTAAATTTAGGCGGCCACGCAGGCGTTGTTGCGACCATCCAGACATTTGCCGAGGAAGGAAAACTGGTAGCTGCAATCTGCGCCGCTCCTTCTGTGCTTGGCGCTGCCGGAATCTTAAACGGCAAACACGCTGTCTGCTATCCCGGTTTTGAAGAAAAACTCACCGGTGCCATTGTTTCGGAAGATACGGTTATGACAGACGGCAATGTCATCACCAGCCGGAGCATGGGAACGGCGATTGATTTTGCCCTTGCCATTGTAAAATATTTCAAAGGCGAGGATGCTGCTGCCGATCTGAAACAAAGTCTGGTTTACCGCTAAGGAACAGGTGATGCTATGGAAATCGAGCGCAAATATTTAATCCGGCAGCTTCCCGAAGATTATAAAAACTATCCCCACAAAGAAATCGAACAGGGCTATTTGTCCACAAATCCTGTCGTGCGAATCCGAAAATCCGCCGAAGACTATATATTGACTTATAAGGGCTCCGGCCTTATGGTCCGGGAAGAATACAATCTTCCTCTGACAAAAGAAGCCTATGAGCATCTTCGGCCAAAAGCAGACGGCATTCTAATCCATAAAATACGCTATAACATTCCCTATCAGGAAAAATATACGATTGAACTGGATGTTTTTCTGGACGCTCTTGCTCCGCTTATTCTGGCAGAAGTGGAGTTTTCTTCCAAGGAGGAAGCAGAAAACTTTACGCCGCCGGACTGGTTTGGAGAAGATGTCACCTTTTCAACCGAATACCACAACAGTACTTTAAGCCAGACATAAATCACAGCCGCAAATAAAATTATCTTCGAAATCTGGTGGTTTCAAATTTCTGCATGGTGCGTACACTGCTCAAAAGCTGCTGATAGCGGTCGTCTAATCTGCCATCGGGTATGACAAGATCTAACGTCACGGCAAAATCATCAATCAGCCGGTCTGTAATGGAATATTGGAGGGATTTTATCAGCTTATACTTCTCTTCCATTGTATCTGCATCTAAAAAAGCCATAAGCGCAGGATTGGCCTGTTCTTCTTGCGGTTGTTGATATTCGTTTGTCTTCTCCTTAGGTTGAAAACGAACAGACTCCCTCTGAGGTTTTTCCGCATCGGCCTTCGGCGCTTTTTTCTCTGGCACAGGCTGCCGTTTTGGCAGACTTTCGGAAGATTTTTGCAATTCCATTTTTCTCATAAACATCCCAATGGGGCTGCTAAGACATGCAAACGCTCCAGAAAGAGCCTGATATACTACCATTTTTTCTTCTGTTTCAACATTCTCTGCCACACAGATAATCTGATACAGATTTCCTTCCTGATCTGTGTACTTTTCTCCTGGTCCCGGCATATTTCGGTTTATATATGTTTTCATATAATTCACTTCCTTCATTTTATTAAGTACGATCATTTGCTGTTCACCTCAGGATCAGCGCATACTAGTATTAATCATAGCACAATTGACACAATAAATATAGACAAAATTATTTTGGAATCCTATAATAACAATGATTTTATGTTTGCATAAAAAGAGGACCATATTTATGTTTTCCAATATAACGAAACGATTATCCGGAATGCAACTGATTGCCAGTGGCTTTTTTATCATTATTTTAATCGGCACATTGCTCTTGATGCTCCCCTGGGCAACTAAATCCGGGGAAAGCACTTCTTTTTTCACGGCATTGTTTACTTCAACCAGCGCCACCTGTGTCACAGGGCTGATTGTTGCCGATACTTTCTCTCACTGGACTTTGTTTGGTCAAATTGTACTTTTGTGTCTGATCCAAATCGGCGGTCTTGGGTTTATCACCTTGGGGATTACCGTTTCCATTTTGCTTCGGAAGCGGATTGGTTTAAAGGAACGAGGACTTTTGCAGGAAAGTTTTAATATTATCGAATTGCGAGGAATGATTCGTCTGACAAAACGAGTCGTCCTTGGAACTTTATTTTTTGAATTATCCGGGGCTGTTATTCTGGCCTGCTGCTTCGTCCCAAAAATGGGATTTTTCCAGGGTATTTACTATGGAATTTTTCATTCTGTTTCTGCATTCTGCAATGCAGGATTTGACCTTATGGGACGTTATACGCCATTTTCTTCTCTTACTTCCTACTATGATCACCCTGTGGTGGTCATTACGGTCATGGCTTTGATTACAATTGGCGGAATCGGTTTTTTCGTCTGGAATGATCTGTATGAACATCGGCTTCATTTCCGAAAATATGCCCTGCATACAAAAATTGTTCTGACTGCTACTCTTGTTCTGACCTTTGGCGGCGCATTGATTTTTTACATCATAGAACAGAATCATCTTTTTGCCGATATGAGTATTTCAGGCAAAATCCTAAGCTCGCTGTTTTGTTCCGTCACGCCCAGAACTGCCGGATTCAACACGGTAGATGTGGGATCTATGACAGATGCCGGCAAACTTTTTACCGTTGTTCTTATGTTTATCGGCGGCGCTCCCGGATCTACGGCAGGCGGCGTTAAAGTAACTACGATTGTCGTTCTTTTTATTTATCTCAAAGCGACTTTAACACGCACCGTAGGTTATAATATATTCGGACGGCGTCTGGAAGATGAGGCTCTTCATAAAGCTGCTGCCGTTTTCTGTCTGAATCTGACTCTGGCAGTAACGGCTGGTATTATTTTATGTGCGCTTCAGAATTTCAATGCCGCAGATACTCTTTTGGAAGTATTTTCCGCCATTGGCACCGTGGGTATGACGGCAGGCCT
This sequence comes from uncultured Eubacterium sp., assembly GCA_964419645.1. GTDB lineage: Bacteria > Bacillota > Clostridia > Lachnospirales > Lachnospiraceae > Roseburia_B. Next base: position 1,701 of record CAYQRG010000135.1, on the reverse strand, counting down.
TACTACGCAGCTAAACACGGTTTCCGGTCTCGTCATCATACTGATGATGTATCTTGGGCGTGTGGGTAGTTTATCCTTTGCCATGTCTTTTACCGACAAAAAGAAGATTGCCCATGTAATGCAGCCTGCAGAAAAAATCAATATAGGATAATTCTGGGACAGGAGGTATGTTTGTATGAAATCTATTTTGATGATTGGAATGGGGCGTTTTGGTTCTCATTTATGTATGAATTTATCAAATCTGAACAACGAAATTATGATTGTAGATGAATGCGAGGAAAAGCTGGAGGACTTGCTTCCCTATGTCACCAGCGCAAAAATTGGAAACTGCACGAATGTGAAAGTTTTGGAAAGTCTTGGTATTTCCAATTTTGACCTCTGTATCGTATGTATCGGCAATAATTTTCAAAACAGCCTGGAAATCACCAGCCTGCTAAAAGAGCTGGGAGCGAAACGGGTTGTCAGCAAAGCCAACCGGGATATCCACGCAAAATTTCTCCTTAGAAACGGCGCGGATGAAGTAATTTTTCCGGACCGGGACATTGCAGAAAAGCTGGCTGTCAGCTTGAGCTCGGATGAAATTTTTGATTATATCAATCTTGCCGATGGATATTCTATTTATGAAATTTCTCCGCTGCCGGAATGGATTGGAAAAAGCATTCTGGATCTGAATTTTCGGGCAAACTATCATATGAGCATTATTGGCATCAAATCCGGCAGCCATACGCAGATTCTGCCGTCTGTGGATTATATTTTTAAGGAAAATGAACATTTAATGGTGATCTGCCACCAGAAGGATATGGATAAACTTATCCGGCGAAGATAAAGAAATGATGAGAGGTTTTACACATGAAGCTTACAACACTTTGCTATATTGAAAAAGATGACTGCTATCTTATGCTGCACCGCACGAAGAAACAGCACGATGTCAATCACGACAAATGGATCGGCGTGGGCTGCAAATATTAAACGGACGAGATGCCGGAGGAATGCCTGCTTCGAGAAGTCAAAGAAGAAACCGGACTTTCCCTGTTAAAATACCGTTATCGAGGTATATTGACGTTTATTGCAGACGGCTGGGAATCGGAATATATTCATCTTTATACGGCTACGGAGTTTACGGGGAATCTGACAGAATGCAATGAAGGGACGTTAGAATGGGTTCCAAAGGAGCAGATTGAAACGCTGCCGATCTGGGAGGGGGATAAAATTTTTTTGAAGCTGCTTATGGAGGATGCGGGGTTCTTTTCCCTTAAGTTAAAGTATCAGGGGGATGAACTGGTGGAATCTAAGCTGGTACGGCTTTGATATGGTTTGATATAAAAAATTTCTTGACAGTTTTTTGAAAAATGTTTATGATAATAAAGTCGTTTGCGGGTATGGCGGAATTGGCAGACGCGCTAGATTTAGGTTCTAGTGGGAGACCGTGCAGGTTCAAGTCCTGTTACCCGCACTGACTAATTTAAAACGGAACTTGTTTTTCCACAGGGAGTTGGCGGCAGGTTCCGTTTTTTGATGTTTGTCTGGCAATAAAAGCTTCTTTTCAGGTGCCGAAAAGGTGCCGGACTTGTGTCGGTCACTAGAGACGATGGGGTGTCTGAAATTTCAGGGCAATCTTTGGGAGCGTGGCCTGTTCCTGATTGGCCCGGAAATGCTTTTTGAAATTAGAGCCTCAATTTTTTGAGCGTGGGTAAGGTTGGG
>CAYQRG010000134.1:0-5751 GCA_964419645.1 uncultured Eubacterium sp. | reverse complement strand
GGTGGAACCCGGCGGATACAACCCCTGGGATGCCCGGTTCAAAAGCACAGAATCGGAGTTTTCATCCGCTACGATTGCATTCCAGTTCTCCGATATGGTGTTGGGATCAAAATCCGGTTTGGATACCATAGCCAGAATTTTTCCTGTGGCAGGCTCCATAACGACAATGGCGCCTCTATAACTGCCGAGAGCCTGATATGCGGCGTTTTGCAGGGAATAATTCAGCGTAGTGATCACATTGTCCCCAAGACTTTTCTCCTCTGTCACCCGATCCATCGTTTTTTCCAGAAAAAAGGCATTGGACCTAAGGAGATTAAAATTCGCCCAGGATTCAATTCCCGAACGCCCATAGTCTTTGGTGGAATACCCCACAATATGGGAAAAAATATTGGAATAAGGATAGGAACGCTTTTCATTTCCCTCTGCATCGGTAACGGTTTCCGCCAGCACTTCTCCCCCGGCTGCCAGAATTTTGCCCCTTACAATGGATTTTTCAAAATTTTCCTGTCTGGAATTGTAAGGATTGTTGATAAAATCCTCGCTTTTTACTATCTGAAAATAAGCAAAATACCCCATGGTACACAAAAACAATCCGATAAAACAATAGGTGATCACTGCAAATTCCCGATTATTCACGGAGGATCTTTTTTTCTTTTTCGGCGTTTTTTGCATATTTTTGTCCACTATGTTTTCCTTCTTTCTCTCTTAAAATATAAAAGCCCTGAATAATCGCAAACAAAATAATGGTACTTAACAGTGAACTGCCTCCGTAACTGATCAACGGCAGCGTCACTCCGGTAGAGGGGATAAATTTAATCACGCCTCCAATGGTCAGAAACACCTGAAAACCATAGGTTGTTCCAAGTCCCAAAGCGACCAGTTTATAAAAATCATCTTTTAACTGCATGGCAATATTCAAAAACATCATAAAACAGCTCATGCAGACCATAATCAGACATACGGCAAAAATGCCGCCTAATTCCTCCGAAATAGCAGAAAAAACCACATCCTGTTCCACTTTCGGAATTTTCTCCGGCATTCCCTGATTCAATCCGGAGCCAAACCAACCTCCGGTGCCAATGGCAAACAAAGACTGGCACACCTGATATCCTTCTTTGTCAATGACGCTCAAGGGATCCTGCCATGCCACAACTCTTACCCGTATATGGGAGAACAGCTTATATGCAATCACGGCAGCCACGGAACCGGATGCAAGTCCGCCGATAAAATAGAAGGGATTTCCGGTTGCTACATAGAGCATCACAATATATACCACGAAAAAGATCAGCGCTCCTCCCAGATCTTTGGAAGCCACCAGAATAATCACATGGGCTGCCGCAGCAACTGTGGTAATGACTACCTGCTTAAACTCCCTGGACTGATGCAGCATACCTGCCACAAAAAATACAAAAATTATTTTGACAAATTCCGACGGCTGAATGGTGATTCCCAATATCGAAAAAGATAATTTGGCGCCATAACTGGTAGCTCCCAACACGGCAACCACCCCTAATGCCAGCAGACCAACACCTGCATAGAGCCAGGTCAGTTTTCGGATAAAACGAATCTTTTGGATCAAAAACGGAATGCCCAGCGCAAGGATCATAGAGCCCACTGCAATGGTAAACTGCTTGATCGCTTTTTCATAGGACAATCTGGTCAAAATCAGAAATCCAATAGCCATCAGCATGCACATATTGTTCACCAAAAGCTGTGCGGATTGTTCATATAATAATTTATAACTGCTGATCACAATCAGGAAAAAAATTACCTGCGCCCCGTAAAACAATAAAATCTGCAGATTTTCTGTCTGATCGTATAAAACCAAATATCCGTCCAAATGGAACAGAAACATCAAAAGATTCTGACGGCGGAAAATGGCTTTCTGACGTTCTTTGTCTTTTCTTTTAAATACAGAAAAACACGACCAGGTATACAGTGCAAAAAATATAATCATCAGATATTTAGATACTTCACAAAATATACTGCTCATAAATCCCTCTATTCTACGCCTCTCTTATAATGACCGTATGTATATTCTACTTTTGGCATTTCAATTTTCACGAAGTCCGGCGCGTCTTCTTCCAACGAAGCCTCTTCTGCCAAAAAAGCCGAATGTTTTTCATAAACTTTTAAAATCTCTTCTGTCTGCTCCCTCGATTCTATGGTAAAGGAAAGGCGAAAAGACGCAATGCCGAAATCTCTAAGTTCTTCTAATACAGACAGCATCTGCAGCGGTCTGGAATTATAAATCACATTATAACATTCATTACAATGATTTTTCACCGGAAAGAAAACACCGTACCGGTCTTTTAAATAACGGATTTCTGGAGTATGGTCACAGCCTGTCAGATTCTTTTTGATGCACTGGGCGCTTGTCATAAGGGGCTGATGTCCGTAAATGATCATTTCGCTGTTTCTGTTGATACGGTTCCTGACTTCCTTTCGGTTCAATTCCAATGGAACGGTATCTCCTTCTATGCCCAATCCATAAAAAGCTTTTCTGCTCTCTGTAGACCAGGTATAAAGATTGTGGTCCAGGCGAATCCGCTTCGGCTCTATGTTATCTTCCAGAAGAAACGCCAGCGCATCATAGCTTTTTACCAAAAATCCGTCAACTTTCATATCATGCAGAATGGATCGGTAAAATGCAGCAGTGTGGTCTCTAAAGACGGCCGGCAGTATATAATATATTTTTTTCTTTTGTTTCTGTGCCTGTTTGGAAATCTCCTCTAATTTGTCTATGATCTCTTTCCTGGAAAAAACACTGCTGTCAATATAAATTCGGGAAACTACAGGGCTTTTCAGAAGAGGAAAAATCTGCTCTTTCTGTTCAATTGACCCACTTAGGTAAACCTTCTGCCCTGGTATTTTTTCATCCTCATACATCTCCTGGCAGAGATTTTGTCCACTCCCTCTGCGGTATCTATTCAAATAGGTCTCTTTTAACCGGTCTAAAGCCTGACGCCTTAATTCATTAATCGATGTCATGGACAGAAACAGGCCATCATCCAGATTGATCTCCAGTTCTTCAAAGACAAAAGGCGTATTCCCCGTTTTATTCAACTTAGACTTAAGCACATCTTCTGTAAGCGGACGTTTTTCCGCCGGTTTCGGCACCTCACCAACAGCAACAGCCTCCACATCCCGAAAAGATACCATTAATTTTATCGGCTCATCTTTTCGTATTCTGATACTTCCTTTGACCTTCTCCTTCTTTTCCTCCCATAAACCATGGGATGCTTCGCTTTTATTCTCATGTCCCGATTTAGAAAAAGTGATCATATCCGGACCATTCTTTTGTTTATAATACCCCTGGGTAAAACCACACCGGCTGCCAAAATCAAAGAGCTGTTTTTTGTCTTTTTCTGATACGATATAATCTTTTTCCCCATAATTCAAGTAGCGGTCCATATAATTTCGATAAACTGAAACCACCCCTGCCGCATATTCTGTCTGTTTCATTCTTCCCTCAATCTTAAAAGAATAAACACCGCTTTTGGCAAGCTCCGGCAACAGTTCAATGGTACAAAGATCCTTAGGGCTTAGGGGATAGCTGTGCTGTTTGTCACTTATTTTTTTAAAATCTGCCCCATATACATCATAAGAAAGCCGGCAGGGCTGGGCACATCGTCCTCTGTTGCCGCTCCTGCCTCCTAAAAGGCTGGAAAAAAGACATTGTCCGGAATAACTGTAGCAAAGAGCCCCGTGTACAAAGCTTTCCAATTCAACAGGAACCTCTTTATGTATTTTCTGAATTTCTGTAAGAGACAATTCTCTCGCCAATACCACGCGGGACGCCCCTTTCCCCACCAGAAACTTTGCCCCATTTGCGCTTGTGACTGACATCTGGGTGCTGGTATGTATAGCCAGTCCCGGGAAACGGCTGCGGATAAACTGCATCACGCCAAAATCCTGCACGATCACTGCATCCAGTCCCTGATTATAATAAGGAAGAAGATATTCATAAAGCTGTTCCTTAAGCTCCTCTTCCTTTAACAGCGTATTCACTGCAAGCATCGTTTTCCTGCCGTGGATATGCCCAAAATCAATTGCCTCCAATACTTCTTCTTGGTTGAAATTTCCGGCATAAGCCCTTGCCCCAAACCGGCTTCCGCCAAAATAAACGGCATCTGCTCCTGCGCAAATCACAGCCTTTAGCGTCTCTAAATTTCCTGCCGGAGCTAAAAGTTCTAATTCTTTCACTTCTATACACACCCCTATACCATCGAGCAGGGAAGTTTTCCCTGCTCGCCGCGCTGTCCGCATGTCGCTGTAAGCGACTATATTCCTCATGCGGGCATGCGCATAAAAAGGGAACGAAATCTCTCGTCCCCCTATTTCTTGCCGGATTTTTTGGTATCTTTATCAAGCAGCGCTTCTTCCAAAGCCGACTCTAACTTTACTTTCTGCAGCATCAGTTCTTTGTTCTGCAGCTCCAATCCCCGGGCAGTTTCCTCATTTGTCTCCGCTTTCATCTGTTCCGAAATCAGATCATTTTTCAGCTCATAAAGTTCTTTTTCTTTTCTCTCTAATTCCCGCTCCAGTTTTTCAATTCTGTCCTTTGCTTTAAAATAATCGTCTGCAATATTCAGTTCCACCAGAACAGCCTTCATGTCTATGGAAAAACGGCGGATATCTTCCATATCGTTAAACTCATTTATCTTATTGTTGATATATGCTGCAACACGCTGCAGGTACTCTTCTCCTTCGTATCCGCTCAGCGTATACATCTTACCCCCAATAATCACTTCCGTGCTGGATTTCGATGACATACGTTTCCTCCCCTGATTTCATCGTTATATGAATCTTCTTACCTTCTATTCTATACTTTGCCGGCTCATCTTGCAAGCCCGAAATGTGTAAAAGCAAGATCCGTTGCCACTCTTCCCTTTGGCGTCCTGTTGATAAATCCGTTTTTTACAAGAAAAGGCTCATAAACATCTTCGATTGTTCCTGCGTCTTCGCCGATTGCCGCTGCAAGGGTATCTAATCCCACCGGTCCTCCGGAAAATTTCTCCATGATTGTAAGGAGTATATTTCTGTCGTTGGTATCCAGGCCGTATGTATCCACTTCCAGCAGATCCAATGCAAGAGATGCCACTTCCTTTGTAATGCATCCATTATATCTTACCTGGGCAAAGTCCCTTACTCTCTTTAAAAACCGGTTGGCGATCCTTGGCGTTCCCCTGCTCCTTTTTGCAAGCTCGACTGCACCCTCTTCCTCAATGGCGACTTCTAATTTGGCAGCAGAATGCATAATAATCGTCTTTAATTCTTCCACCGTATAAAATTCCAGATGATGCACCACTCCAAAACGGTCTCTAAGGGGCGCCGATAAAAGCCCTGCCCTTGTAGTAGCGCCTACCAGAGTGAATTTCGGCAGATCCAGCCGGATAGACCGTGCTGTTGCGCCTTTTCCGATCATAATATCTATGACGTAATCTTCCATAGCCGGATAGAGGACTTCCTCTACCTGTCGATTCAGTCTGTGTATCTCATCCACAAAAAGCAAGTCGCCTTCATGGAGATTGCTTAAAATCGCTGCCATTTCCCCCGGTTTTCCAATGGCAGGACCGCTGGTCACTTTCATATGTGTTCCCATTTCATTGGCAATGATACCGGCTAACGTTGTTTTTCCAAGCCCCGGCGGACCGAAAAAAAGCACATGGTCCAATGCCTCGTTTCTCAGCTTTGCAGCCTCAATATATACTTTTAAATTTTCTTTTGTCTTTGCCTGTCCGATATAAT
>CAYQRG010000133.1:0-5820 GCA_964419645.1 uncultured Eubacterium sp. | reverse complement strand
CCCCATCCGAAGCAAGACCGAACAAAAGCGTTGACGTGGCCCGCCAGCTTTAGGTAGGTCGCTTGAGGCGGCTGGCAACAGCCGTCCTAGATAGATGATCATCCACGACATAACCCGGCTTATCGTCTTGCTTAATATAGCAAACAGAAAAGTGATAGGAGCTTAGTATGGAGATAACAGAAATATTCAGGAAAGCATATGAGGAAAAAGCATCGGATGTCCATTTTATGCCGGGCTGTCCTGTAATGGCCAGGATTGACGGAACACTACGGGAATTTTCAGAAGAAAATGTGCAGGAATCGGACATGGAAGAACTGTTTTTGTTTCTTCTTACAAAATCACAGAGGAAAAAATTAGAAACAGCCGAAGAGATCGGCGGAGTCATTATGACATCAGAACAGTTCCGCCTTCATTTTAACCTATACAGGCAGCAGGGAATTTATGCAGCAGCAGTCCGCATTTTAGCGTCTGAAATTCCGGATCCTTTAAAACTCCATATTCCGGAATCTGTGATAAATCTGACAAGGGAACCGAAAGGATTGATTTTAATTACCGGAGCGGCAGGCAGCGGAAAAACGACTACGATTGCCAGCCTTTTAAAAGATCTTGCAGCCAAGGAAACCAAAAGCATTGTAACTATGGAAGATCCTGTAGAATATCTGATTCCCAGAGGCAAAAGCATTATATCCCAGAGGGAGATTGGGAGAGATACCAGAGGATATGCCCAGGCAGTTCGTTCCTCTATGCGACAGGACCCAGATGTGCTCTATATTGGTGAGATGCAGGATCGAGAAACGCTTCTGGCTGCTATTATAGCAGCAGAAACAGGGAGGCTAGTCATCTCTTCTTTACATACGGACCGAATCGAAGATACGCTGCATCGGCTGCTTGTATTATTTGGGAATGAGCGGAAACAGGAGATACAAAGGCGTCTTGCCAATGTATTAAAGGGAATCGTCACAAAACAGCTGCTCCTTGCATATCATGGAAAGGAACAAAAGGCAGTCTACGAAGTCATGCTGGCAGTTCCAGAGATCAGAAAATTGATTTCAGAGGGCAGATTTGACCAGATTACGTCTGTTATGGAGCAGGGAAAAGAGCAGGGAATGCAGACTATGGACCAGGCGTTGTTATCTGCCTATATGAAATCCGAGATTTCAGCCCAGACAGCAATTGCTGCAGCATCCGATACAGAGAAAATGCAACAGAAAATGCGAATTTATTAAGAGCCTGAATGCCGGGCGGATATCACACTGGCAGTCAGGCTGCTGTCATATAAAAACCTGTTTATAAATATAAAATGTTTCTAAAAAAACAATAGGTCAGTTGACAGTGGGAAATTCAGATTGTACCATATATTTTATATCAAATAGGATAGAAGAACGAATGAAGGTGCAGAAAATGAGAGGAAAAATACAGCAGTTTATGAGGGGACGATACGGATTTGACGAATTGTCCAGAATGTATCTGATCATGACCATTGTGCTCATGATCCTGTCTATGTTTGTGGGGAATCGCTGGATTTATTTATTGGGACTGGTATTACTGGTCTATTGTTATTATCGGGTATTTTCCAAAAATCTGGAAAAACGCAAACAGGAGAATCAGAAATTCTGCAATATCCGGTATCAGTCGGCTGTAAAGAGAAAGGCATGGAAACAGCATCAAGAACAGAAGAAGATCTATCGTTTTTATAAATGCCCCCAGTGCAGGCAGAAAGTAAGGGTTCCAAAAGGGAAGGGCAAAATCTGCATTACATGCCCCAAATGTCGAACAGAATTTATTAAAAAAAGTTAGGATGAATTCTTATGTTTGGATATATTAATATAAACCGGAAGGAACTCACAGAAGAGGACGCAAAGATTTACCAGTCTTATTATTGTGGACTTTGCCAGAAGTTAAAGAGCAGTTGCGGTACGAAAGGGCAGATGCTTTTAAATTATGTTATGACTTTTTTGATTGTACTGCTTAGCGGCTTATATGAGTTAGAACACGATGAAATGGAATTTACCTGTCCCCTGCATCCGACGAAAAAGCAGACGGCATGGATCAACCAGGTGACAGACTATGCGGCCGATATGAATGTCATATTGGCCTATCATAATTTTGAAGATGACTGGAAGGACAATAAGGCATATACGAAAAAGGCTCTTGCAAAAGCCTTTTTGAAGGATTATGAGAGGATTCGCGCAAAGTATCCAAGACAGGTGCTGGCTGTAGAGAAATATATAGAAGAGCTTGCGGCAGCAGAAGCGGCAGGGGAAGAAAATATTGATCTTATCGCTGGTTTAACGGGAGAAATGATGGGAGAAATCTTCGACTGGAAGCAAGACGAGTGGTCAGAAGAACTCCGGTATCTCAGTTTTTATATGGGTAAATTTATTTATCTCATGGATGCCTACGAAGATCTGGAAAAAGATAAAAAACGGCAGGAATACAATCCATTTTTGAAAATGGTATGTCAAAAGGAAGAAGATTTTGAGACATTCGCGAAACTGATTCTGACCAGCATGATATCAGAGTGCGCAAAATCTTTTGAAAGGCTGCCGATCATTATGCATGCAGACATTCTGCGGAATGTTTTGTATTCCGGTATATGGTCAAAATACGAATATATTCAGATTAAGAAGAGAAAACAACAGGAAAAGAAAGCCAGAGGAAAACAGAATGTTAAATCCCTATGAGGTTTTGGGTGTTGCGCCTACAGCCAGTGATGAGGAAATCAAAAAAGCATATCGGGCGCTAAGCCGCAGGTATCATCCGGATGCAAATGTAAATAATCCGAATAAAGCCCAGGCAGAAGAGAAATTCAAACAGGTGCAGCAGGCATATGATCAGATTATGAAGGAAAAGCAGCAGGGATACAGCTACGGCGGCAACGGCTACAACTATGGAAATACAGGCAGCGGCACATACGGTTATGGAGGCAACCGTACATATGGCGGATTTTCCTCCGGAAGGGGCAATGATTCCATAGAATTGCAGGCTGCAGCGAATTATATTGCGAACCGTCATTATGCCGAAGCGCGGAATGTATTGAATTCCATTTCAGAAACAGACAGAGGGGCGCGCTGGTACTATTACAGCGCTATCACAAACGCAGGAATGGGCAACAACGTAACTGCCCAGGAGGATATTAACCGTGCTGTTGCACTGGAGCCGAGTAATATGGAATACCGTCAGTTTAAGCAGCATTTGGATTTTGGAGGGACATGGTATCAGAGCATGGGACGTACTTACGAGCGGCCTTATGCAGGCAGCAGCTGGTGTATGAGTATGCTGCTTTTGAATCTGTTATGTAACTGTTGTTGTTTCAGGCCGTGTTGATGATAGATAGGATAGGTGGGAGTTGTTATGAAGGGAGTATTTTGGAACTTATTCGACAGATTTTTTTCTGCCGATAAAAAAAATAAAATGTCTATGAAGCAGGATGCAGAAAATAAGGTTACGAAAGATGAAAATTCTGAGGAACAGGAAAATCTGCAAAGAGCGGAAGTGAAGAAACAAGAAGTTGAAAAAGCAAAGATAGAGAAGATAGAAGTAGAAAAGAATAAAACAGAAAAAGCGGAGATTGGCAAGACAGAAGTAGAGAAGAATGAGACAGAAAAGGTAGAGGTTGAGAAGACAGAAGTAGAGAAGAATGAGACAGAAAAGGTAGAGACTGAGAAGATAGAGGAAGAAAAGAACGAGACAGAAAGAGCAGAAACTGAGAAGGTAGATGTAGAGAAGAACACGACAGAAGAAATTGAAAAGACAAAAATAGCGAAGACGGAGATAAAAAAAGCAGAGAAAACGGAAACAAAGAAGGCTGAGGCAGAAGAGACAAAAATAGAAGAGGATATGCGACATAAACCGATCAGGGGGATGAAATTGCAGCCCCTAGATCAGATTGACGGCTTTTCTGTTCGGCCGGGCTTTTATAACAGAGACGGAGCAACGGCAGTTTCCAACGGAGTCAGTTTTACGATACATTCCTTTGGAGCAACAAGCTGTACTTTACTGTTGTTTCGTCCCCAGGAAAAAGAACCCTATGCAAAATTAAAATATCCAGACTCCTATCACATCGGCAATACTTATTCTATGCTGGTATTCGGACTGAAATTGGAGGAATTTGAATATGCATTTCAATTAGACGGCCCCTATGAGAAAGAGAAGGGACTTCTTTTTGATAAAAAGAATATACTGTTAGACCCTTATGCAAGGGCAGTGACAGGCCAGAGAAACTGGGGAGAACGGCCGGAGGGCGGCGGAGATTTTATCTATCACGCCAGAGTCGTTGAGAATAATTTTGACTGGGGAGATATCAGGCAGTTAGAATATCCCCTGGAGGATCTTGTCATTTATGAAATGCATGTGAGAGGATTTACAAAAGATGAATCTTCCGGTGTGAAAGCAAAGGGAACCTATGAAGGTTTGAGGGAGAAGATTCCATATTTGAAAGATCTGGGTGTCAATGCAGTGGAATTGATGCCGATTTTTGAATTTGATGAAATGGAAAGCGCCCGTATGGTAGACGGAGAACAGCTTTATAATTACTGGGGCTATAATACGGTATGCTTTTTTGCACCGAATACAGGTTACTCTTCTGTTGTGGAGCACAACCACGAAGGAGAGGAATTAAAACGGATGATCTGTGAATTAAAGGAAAACGGGATAGAAGTGATCTTAGATGTCGTATTCAATCATACAGCAGAAGGAAATGAAGACGGCCCTGCTTTTTCCTTTAAAGGCATTGATAATAATATCTACTATATTCTGACGCCGGAGGGGCATTATTATAATTTTAGCGGCTGCGGTAATGTATTAAACTGCAATCATCCGGTGACACGCAGATTTATCATTGATTGCCTGCGTTATTGGGTAACAGAATACAGAATCGACGGATTCCGATTTGATTTGGCGTCCATTTTGACAAGAGACCAGAGCGGCGCGCCTATGAAAGAACCGCCGATTTTACAGGAAATTGCCAATGATTCCATATTGGGAAAAGTGAAACTGATTGCAGAGGCATGGGATGCAGGCGGTCTTTATCAGGTGGGAAATTTCCCTGCTTTTTCCAGATGGTCAGAATGGAACGGCAGATACCGGGATGATATGCGGAGGTTCTTAAAAGGCGATGAGGGAATGGCAGGAGCGGCAATTACAAGAATTACCGGTTCCAGAGATTTGTACGATCCTTCTGAAAGAGGAAAGAGTGCGTCTGTGAATTTCCTGACCTGTCACGACGGATTTACACTTTATGACCTTTATTCTTACAACACAAAGCATAACGAGAAAAACGGCTGGAACAATACAGACGGAGATAACAATGGGAACAGTTGGAATTGTGGTGTGGAAGGAAATACGGATAATCCGGAAATAGAAGGACTGCGCCGCCGCATGATAAAGAATGCTTTTGCGACTCTGATGTGCAGCAGGGGTCCTGCTATGTTCTATGCCGGAGATGAGTTCTGCAATACGCAGTTTGGAAATAACAATGCCTACTGTCAGGATAATCAGGTTTCCTGGCTGGACTGGAACAGACTGGACGAGTACCGGGAAATCCATGATTTCTTCCGGTATATGATCGCATTCCGTAAGAAATATGCTATTTTGAGAAAACCGACGAAACCGGCCTCCTGCGGGCTGCCGGAAATCAGTATTCACAACGGATATCCGTGGAACAGCGGTACGGATTACACCAGCAGATTAATCGGCGTTATGTATGCTGGCAGAGATGAGGCTGATACGAAGGACGATATTGTATTTTATGGAATGAATGCTTATTGGGAGCCTTTGGATATGCAGCTGCCGAAATTGCCGGAGAATATGCATTGGAAG
>CAYQRG010000132.1:0-5864 GCA_964419645.1 uncultured Eubacterium sp. | reverse complement strand
CTTACCACAGAAGATTCTGTTGCGATCAGCTGCGCACTCTGGGCAAAAGGCTTTTACAATGCGAAGGATGCCATTGACGCAGTTTTGCAATTGATTTCTCACGGCACGAAACATCAGAAGATGACGGCTTCTTATTTTATCCGTTCTCTGGAAAGTGAAAAAGAGAAAATGAAGGCATCCAAAGAAATTATTTTGCATCATTCCAATGATCTGGAGCTTGTGGCATGTTTTCTGCCAGGTTTTATGGAGTCGGTGAATACCCATTTCTACCGTCTCACCAAAGATGAAAACAGCGGATATGTTTCTTTTCGGAATGCGAAAGTGAGAGAGCCAAAGAAAATGCCTCTGGAGGAATTGTTTGCAGACAGGGATGAGGCAAAGAGAAGCTATGAGGTTTTAAAAGAGCTCCTTACAAAAATTCCCAAAAAGGGACTGACGCTTTCTCCCTGCATTTTCCCCTGGTACCAGGTGACGATGAGCCAGTCGGAAATTGCCGCGCGTCTGTGCCTGATCGCATGGATGCTGCAGGAAGAGGAAGTATTAGATGAGGCGGCAGGCTTTATTCCCCTGGTGGGACAGGGAACAGGGTATTATGGAGCGTCCAGGGCAGCAGTTGCAAGTGTACTGCTTTACCGGCCGGCCAGTGAGGCGCGGAAAAACGTTTTATTTGAGCTTTTGCACAATGCGGAAGAAATGTCCAACGAGCAGGCATATCGTCTGGTGGATGATATGGAGCTTTCCGAAGATGATTTTATAAAAATTGAAAAGAATTTGAAGTATAAAAAAGGTCGTAAGGGCGTGCTTTCCCTTTTGCAGAAACAGAGCAAAGAGAGCATGACGGAATGCATTGGAAGGCTGCTTCTTACAAAGTCCGAAGAGTGCCATATGGGTGCGTTAGACCTTGCCCTGCAGCTGAAAAAAGAAGACGAGGCATATTTTAAAAACGTAATCCCCCACCTTCATACATTGACGGAACCTACCGGAAAAGAAGAGGTGCTGTTAAAAGAACTTTTGGGCAGTGAAAGCGCGGCACAGGATATTTTAAATACGCCGGGGTATGGATTATATGATACAGAAAAAGCATGGGTTTTACCGCCAATGGAAGCTGATGCGAGCCAGGCGTCTAAATTATTTGTTTATGGAGAAGACGCCTGCATCCGTGTATGCAAGAATCTGGATGAGCTGATCAAAGAAAACTGCGCGCTGGAATATAAAACTGCCTGGGACAGTGATGAGATTTTGGGAAACCGTTTGGAAAAATGCCGTTATATTCACAACGATCCGGATGCCGTGCCCTTGGATGCTTATCCGTTCCGTAAGATGTGGGAAGAGTTTTATGCAAAAGAAATTAAGACGCCGGAACTGTTGCTTGAAGTGCAGCTTTATCTCAAGTGCTGCAGGCAGAGAGGGTTTTACGAATACAACAAAAAACTGTATCAGAAAGTATTTGGAAAAGGCATGTTAAAAAAGCCGCCTTTCCAGAATCTTGTGCCGGGAATTTCCTATTTGAATCAGGCGGAGACAGTGATTTCCACATTGTTTCTTCAGTATGTGCCGGATCATTTAAAAGCACGGTTTGCATTATGCGGAATGGCAAAATATTTGTCTGTGCTGGATACTTCCAATGATATTTTTCCTGTTTCCGAAAAACGCTGGAACGGGGAAACGGTCACTTATACGAAGCGGACAGCGGAACTGCCGATTTTTGGAGACATGATTCAGTGGCTCTTCCTTGGAGAAGAAAAAGACTGGGGAAGCGCATTTACCTTAAAATTCAAATTGCAGCAGCACTATCTGGAACAGGAAGGACGGGAAAAAGACCGTTATGGCTCCTATCAGAGCAGCAGGCACAATTATCTGGATCTTTCCGGTTATGTCAAATGTTATGTAAAGGGAATCTGGGATAAAGATTTATTTTATAAAGCTGTCTTTACTTTTATGGATTTGGGAAGCCTGTTAGAACCAGTCAGCACTGTGGAGCAGAAGGGAGCAGTGTCATCAAGAAATGCCAGAATTTACGGTCTGAATTCGTTTTTCGGCTGGAATGCGGTCAAACCTGTGGACGGAAAATACCGTTTTGATGAGATGAGGGAAATGCCGGAAATGGTATTTGCCCATGAGCTGTATCAGGAATTGATTCCACTTGTTTTAAGCGTAGAGCTGAAACGAGGGGAGCAGCCCACGCCATTTTCTCAGGCGACGCATAAAATTTGGATGATTTACGGAATTGATTATATGATACAGATTTTAACAGCTCTCGGCAAAGATCCACTGCAGAGGGGGTATAGCTATTATGCTTCCGACAGTGACAGAAAATCTGTTTTAAGCCATCTGCTGAAAGTCTGTATGCCAAAGCCCGAGGAGACGGCAGAAGATCTGAAAAAAGCCCTTAAAGGTACCGATATTACGAAAAAGCGCCTTGTGGAGCTTGCCATGTATGCGCAGCAGTGGATTCCTTTGATAGAGGAATATTTAAAGCTGCCCGGGTTTGCAAGCACCTGTTATTATTTTATGGCGCACACCAGAGAACGGTTTGACGAACAGGTGACTTCTACCATTGCGAAATACACGCCCCTTTCTCCAGAAGAATTAAAAGACGGGGCATTTGATATCCACTGGTTTTTTGAGGCATACAAAAATGTGGGAGAAAAGAATTTTAAGCTGCTCTATGATGCGGCGAAATATTCCTCCACCGGAACTGCCCATGGAAGAGCAAGAAAATATGCGGACGCAGCCCTTGGAAATGTGGAAAAAGAGAAATTAAAGGCAGAAATTGACGCAAAGCGAAACAAAGATCTTTTGATGAGTATCGGACTTCTCCCTCTTCCTGCTGGAAAAACAAAACGGGAAGAAGAGCTTTTGGACCGCTATCAGTTTATCCAGAAATACAAAAAAGAAAGCAGGCAGTTTGGAGCCCAGAGGAGGGCAAGTGAAGGACGGGCAGCAGAAATTGCCCTTGGTAATTTAAGTGTAAATGCAGGATTTACCGATGTCACAAGGCTGACTCTCCGCATGGAAGGAAAACTTGTGGAACAGTCGAGGGAATATTTTGACTGGCAGCCGGTGGAAGAAATCGAACTCATGGTATCTGTGGACGAAAACGGAAAGAGCGTATTAAAATGCAGAAAAGGAGAAAAAATCCTAAAGTCCGTTCCTGCAAAATACAAGAAACATGAAACCGTACAGAAATTCCAGCAGGTCAACAAAAAACTAAAAGAGCAGTACAGCAGAACAAAGCAGATGATGGAACAGGCAATGGAAGATAGAACGCCGTTTGAAGTCTGGGAATTTTTAGAATTGTATCAAAATCCGGTGGCGCGCCCAATTACAGAAACGCTGGTTGTAAAAGGGGAAATAAACGGAAAAACAGCCCTTGGATTTTTGACAAAAGAAGGCATTGTGGATGCATCCGGCGTTGTTATGCCGGTAAAGTCCACAGATCCGGTATTGATTGCGCATCCCTTTGATCTGTACAAAAGCGGACAATGGCATGAATACCAGAAACTGCTGTTTGAAAAGCAGATAAAGCAGCCTTTTAAACAGGTATTCCGGGAGCTTTACGTGAAACTGGAAGAGGAGCTGGAAAAAGAAGAGTCAATGCTGTTTTCCGGCAACCAGATTCAGCCTCAGAAAACAGTGGGAGCCCTTAGGGGACGCCGGTGGGTGGCAGATTACGACGACGGTCTGCAGAAGATTTATTATAAGGAAAATATCGTTGCCCGTATTTATGCTATGGCAGACTGGTTTTCTCCAAGCGATGTAGAGGCGCCCACACTGGAATGGGTGGTATTTTTGGATCGGAAAACAGGAAAGCCCCTTAAAATAAAAGAAATTCCGGATATCATATATAGTGAGGTTATGCGGGATGTGGATCTGGCTGTCAGTGTTGCCCATGCAGGCGGTGTAGATCCGGAGACAAGCCATTCCACAATTGAAATGCGTAAAGCAATCGTCGAATGCAATCTTGACCTGTTTCAGACGAAAAATGTGCGTCTGGAGGGGAACCATGCAATTATAGACGGAAAGCTGGGGCAGTATACGGTGCATCTTGGAAGCGGCGTGGTGCATCAGATCGGCAATGCCATGCTGTTTGTAGTGCCGGTTCATTCCCAGCACAGAGGACGTATTTTCCTTCCCTTTATAGACGATGATCCGAAAACAGCAGAGATTATGTCGAAGATTCTTTTGTTTGCGGAGGATGGGAAAATCAAAGATCCCAATATTTTATCACAGATCCGGTAATAATATGAGCTGTGAAATGTTTTGTAAATCAGGAAAGGAAATTTGTGATGTATAAAAATATCGAAAAACAGACGAAATTACAGTTAAAAGACCTTGTTGCATATCAGAAAAACCAGGTTGTCAGTAAAACACTGGTACAAAATGAAGCAGTCAGTATGACGATTTTTTCTTTCGATAAGGATGAAGAAATTTCTACCCATGCATCCGGGGGAGACGCTATGGTAACGGTATTGGAAGGCACAGGGAAATTTACGGTGGGAGATCAGGTGTTTATTCTGAAAGAAGGAGAAACGCTTATTATGCCAAAGGGTATTCCTCATGCCGTGTATGGTGAAGAGCGGTTTAAAATGCAGCTTACAGTTTCGTTTTAATAAAGTATGAAAAAAGTGTACTGTGTTTTGCTGTCAATGCGAAAGTACAGTACACTTGCTTTTTGAAAAGTAACTTTGTTTCATTCGCAAACTGTAATGGTTTTTACGAAACTATACGAAAAGAATGGAGAATTAAAATGCCTAAAGAGAGAGAAATCAAAATGACTGCCAGTGATCTGCAGAAAATACCGGGGATCGGCGCAAATATGGAGCAGCATTTACAAAATATCGGAATCCATTGTATTGCAGATTTAAAGGGAAAAGATCCAGAAGAGTTGTATCAGAAGAATTGTCTGCAAAAAGGATACCAGGATGACCGATGTGTATTGTATGTATTCCGCTGCGCAGTATTTTATGCAGAAAATGAATTTCATGAACCAGAGAAATTGAGATGGTGGTACTGGAAAGATAATAATTAAAAAAAGCACCGCATATCACAATCATTATGCGGTGCTTTTATCTGAGCAAAATTATCATTACAAAATTTTATGCAACAACTACTCCGTGGGAAATAACTTTCTTCAATGACAGATCGTTTTTGTCAAGCAGCAGAAGGTCTGCATATTTTCCAACTTCGATGCTGCCGTACTCTTTGTCCTCTCCAATGGCTTTTGCCGGATTGATAGAAGCACATTTGATTGCACTTTCTAACGGAATCTCCATTTTCTGTACAGCCGTTCTGACACAGTCCATAAGATTGGTAGCAGAACCTGCAATCGTACCGTCTACTAAAGTAGCAAGGCGGCCAGTTACTTTTACAGCAAGTCCACCAAGGGAGTAATCGCCGTTTTCCATTCCAGTTGCCATCATGCTGTCACTGATTAAGATCAGGCGGTCGTCGCCGAATATAGCAAACGCAGTCCGTACAGATGCCGGATCAATGTGGATGCCATCACAGATAATTTCAGGCGTTACTTTTTTCGTGTCAAATCCTGCGCCGATCAAAGCCGGTTTGCGGTGCGTAAATGGCGGCATAGCGTTGAACAGATGTGTAATATGGCTTGCGCCAGCAAGAAAAGCTTCTTTGGCGGTGTCGTAGTCACAGTCTGTATGGCCAAGGGAAATTCTTACTTCTTTGGAAAACTGGCGGATGAAATCCATAGCGCCTTCCGTTTCTGGAGCAATGGTGGTCAGTTTTACAAGGCCGTCTCCGGCGTCGATGAGACGCTGGAACATTTCTGCATTCGCAGGTACTACATATTTTGGATTCTGTGCGCCCTTTTTGTTCATGGCAATGAATGGACCTTCCAG
>CAYQRG010000131.1:0-5921 GCA_964419645.1 uncultured Eubacterium sp. | reverse complement strand
AAGATTTTCTAAATAATTCATAGCCGCCTCCGTTTTTTAATATATTGTATTATGAAAAAAAAATATTTTCTTTTAATCCTGTTACTTTTATTTATTATTTTTATAATTACGCATCCGGCCATTTCCGTAGCTGCTGCCGCAAGAGGGCTTTTACTTTGGTATGAACAGATTCTTCCTGCCTTGCTCCCTCTTGCAATATTATCCAATCTCATGGTGTATTCCAATTATATGCAGATTGTGACGAAATATTTGCATCCGGTTACAAAGCATCTCGTTCCTACAAGCCCAAACGGCTGTTTCGCTTTTCTGGGCGGTATGCTCTTTGGATTTCCTCTGGGGAGCAAAATCAGCGCAGATCTGGTGAGCCAGGAAAAAATCAGCCGGGAGGAAGGGGAGATCCTTGCAATCTGTTTTAACCAGTTAAGCCCTGTATTTATCAGCGGATATCTCCTAACCTCCGTATTGAAGATGCCGGAACTGATGCTGCAAAGCTATGCTGCATTGTATTTGCCTCCTCTTTGCTACGGTGCCTGGAAATTAAAACGCCTTAGACCAAAGAATCAAAAAAATTCGGCATCCGATTCTAATCTGGATTTTCGAATCATTGATGCCGGCATTATGAATGGATTTGAATCTCTGACAAAATTGGGCGGATATATTATCCTGTTCTCTATATTCGCAGCCCTGCTTCATACTTATAATACAGGTTATCCTCTGATCAATCTGATCTGTACCGGACTTACCGAAGTGACCACAGGAATTTCCTGTTTAAAAGACTCTAAGCTGCCACCGGAATGTATTTATTCCCTTTCCATGTTCTTTGCTGCATTCGGAGGTTTGTGCGGATTTGCCCAAACCTGCTCTATGACAAGGGAATGTTCTTTTTCCAAAGTACGCTATCTGATCTGCCGGCTGTGCTTTGCCATGATCAGCAGCATCTTGGGGCTTCTGTTCGCAGTCCTGCTTACATCGTAGACTCCTCACTGTCCTCAGAAGAAA
The DNA here is from genome assembly GCA_964419645.1 of uncultured Eubacterium sp. Classification (GTDB taxonomy): domain Bacteria; phylum Bacillota; class Clostridia; order Lachnospirales; family Lachnospiraceae; genus Roseburia_B. The sequence goes on along the minus strand of CAYQRG010000131.1, from coordinate 4,922 downwards.
TGTAAGCCGGATTTAAGCCGGATACTTCCATATCCTCCTGGGGCTTTGCTCCGCCTAACTCCTGAGGCATCAGTTCAGCGCGGTTTTGTGACACAACATCCAAATATCCCTGCAGGGAGTTTACCAGATTTTCTGTCCGAACCCGTGATGTCTCAATGGAATTAGAAAGAATATCTTCCAGTATCTTTAACTTTTCATCGGTATAAGTAATGGCGCTGGTACGAATCGCATTGGCATCATTGGTAGCATTGTCTAAAATTTCCTGCGCCTGTTTCGTCGCTATCATAACAACTTCATTCGCCTGGGCATAAGCCTGCTGCATAATCTCATGCTCGCTGACCAGTTCACTCGTCTGAATTTCTGCCTGGGCAAGGATTTCCTCTGCTTTTGCCCTGGCATTTGCCAGAATCGCCTCTTGATTGCTGATGATTTTCTGATAGCGCTTAATCTCATCCGGCGTATTTGAACGCAGTTCCGACAAGAGCTCGTCCATCGTCTCCTTATCCACGATAATGTTCGATCCATTGAACCGTTGTGGTTTGCATCCTTCTATGTAATCTTCAATCTCTCCGATAATCTGCTCTATTCTGCTATTCATGCCAATACTCCTTACCTGTTAATATTATATTTTTGATAAATTCGATCCACAAACTGAGCCGGGACAAATTTGGAAATATCACCGCCATATGCAGCAAACTCCCTTACGACAGAAGAACTGAGATAAGAATATTTCAAATTCGTAGTCAGAAAAACCGTCTCTACGGCCGGATATTCTACATGATTTGTCTGCGCGATCTGAAGCTCATATTCAAAATCCGTCACTGCCCGAAGGCCTCTTACAATAATCGTCGCACCGCTTTCCTTCATATAATCTACCAAAAGTCCGTCAAATGAATCCACTGTCACATTGGGAATATCTTTTGTCAGCTCTCTTAACATACTAACACGTTCATCTACAGAAAACAATGAATTTTTCGCGCTATTATTCAATACTCCCACAATTAATTCATCAAAAATCGCAGAAGAACGTTCAATGATATCCTGATGTCCAAACGTAATCGGATCAAAGCTGCCCGGATAAATGGCTTTCCTCATAACGCCCCCTCCTTATGAACATATGCTTATTTGTCTTATATTTCTTTTCTTTTATCACTGTAAAACCTGCCTCTTCCAGATAAGAAAAATCGGTTGCAAGCGCTGCCTCCACAATAATCAGCGTATTTTCCTTTAAAAGAGAAGAATCTTTTAGATAGAAAAGCACATCTTTTTCCAGGGATTCCTCATAGGGAGGGTCCATAAAAATAACGTCAAACTGATACTTCCCTTCCATGGAACGGAGGGCAGATATGACATCTCTTTGTAAGAGCAGGCTCTCCTGTTCTGATTTTGTAAAACGAATATTCTCCCGGATACAATCTGCTGCTTTTTTGGAATGTTCCACAAATACGGCATACCTGGCTCCCCGGCTGACCGCTTCTAATCCGATCTGTCCGCTCCCGGCAAACAGGTCCAGAAAATAACTGCCCGGAATCTTAAGCTGCAGCATATTAAACAATGTTTCCTTGATCCGGTCTGTTGTCGGCCTTGTATCCTTCCCCTGAATTGTTTTCAGAGGCAATCGCCTCTTACTTCCTGCAATAATCCTCATCTTGCTTCCTTTATCCCTTTCTCTTACGTATCGTCTTCTCTACCAAAGCAAGTGCCGCCCGGACAGATGCCTGGCGCACTTCTTGCCTGTCTCCTGAAAAAATATGACGTTCCACTTCTGTTTCTTCTCCCAGAGAGCATGCCAGATAAACCAGTCCTACCGGTTTTTCCTTTGTTCCGCCGTCGGGGCCTGCAATGCCTGTGGAGATAATGGAAATATCCGCATGAGCAGCTTTTTTGGCTCCTTTTGCCATTTCTTCTGCTGTCTGGCTGCTGACAGCTCCATACTTCTCTAATGTCTCATGGGAAACGCCTAAGAGTTTTTCTTTTGCCTCATTGGAATAAGTAATATATCCTTCTTCAAACTGTCCGGAAACTCCCGGCACATTTACAAGGGTTGCTGCAATCAGTCCGCCTGTGCAGGACTCTGCCGTTGTAATGGTCAAATGATGTTCCATTAAAAGTTCTATAATCTTATCTTCCATATTTTTCTTTCCTGCTTTTTCTTATTTTGAATTACTATTTACAGTCTTCGCAGCAAACGCTTCAACCTGTTCTAAACAGTTATTTTTGTTCTTTTAGGACACTTTTATTCTTGACAACATAATCAATCAGAGAAATAACGGTTAGAATCAGTGCGATATAAGTAAGAATTACACCCAGTACATCAAAAAATACATGGTCGATATCCAGCACCAGAACAATAATCATCAACATCTGGAATGTAGTTTTAAATTTCCCCCAGTAACTGGCTGCAATTACAACGCCGTTATCTGAGGCGACCAGACGGAATCCGCTGATAATAAATTCTCGGCTGATAATGACAATTACAATCCAGGATGCTAGCTGTCCTGTTTCAATCAGACAAATCATCGCTGCGCAGACCAGAAGTTTATCTGCAAGAGGGTCCATAAATTTTCCGAAATTCGTTACTAAATTGTATTTTCTTGCAATTTTTCCGTCTGCAAAATCCGTAAGGCTTGCTGCTACAAAAATAACTGCAGCAATATAATTTCCATATCCCTCAAATCCCGGATATAACAAAAAGAATACAAAAAAAGGAATTAGTATGACACGAAATATCGTTAATTTATTTGGTAAATTCATTCTACTATCTCTCCTATCAAATCATATTCATATGCCCCTGTAATCTTCACTTTTACAAAATCTCCTGTCACAAGTACCTTATCTGTATTGATAAATACATAACCGTCTACTTCCGGTGCATCCCTGTAAGTACGGCCAATGTAGGCGTTTTCATCTGCTACCTGTCCTTCAATCATAGCCCACAGTTCGCATCCTTTTATTTCTTCATTTTTATCGAAAGAGATTTCCTGCTGCAATTCCATAACGGCATCCCTGCGGCAGAGCTTGATTTCTTCCTCCACCTGATTCGGGAAAGAAACCGCCGGCGTATTTTCTTCCGGTGAATACACAAAGGCTCCCAGACGGTCAAATTCCATATCGTTGACGAACTGCATCAGTTCTTCATGCATCTCATCCGTTTCTCCCGGGAATCCGCAGATCAATGTCGTACGGATACAGATATCCGGAATCTTTTTCCGCAATCCTTCTATGATCGCAACAAGATCATCATGACTTGTCCTTCTTCCCATTTTCTTTAAAATCGTATCACAGGAATGCTGTATCGGCAGATCCAGATAGTGACAGACTTTCTTGTTTCGCAGAATCGCATCTGTCAACTCCTCATCAATTTCTTCCGGATAACAATAGAGAATCCGAATCCAGTAGAGACCGGAAATCTGATTTAATTCATCTAACAGCTTTCCCAAAGATTTCTTTCCATAGAGATCGATTCCGTAAAGCGTTGTCTCCTGGGCAACTAAAATCAATTCCTTTACTCCCATAGATGCAAGCTCTTTTGCCTGCTCCACCAGTTCTTCTAAAGGCACGCTTCTGTAATCTCCCCGAATCGAAGGTATCACACAATAGGTACAGCGTTTATTGCACCCTTCTGCAATTTTTAAATATGCATAATGTCCGCCTGTAGTGAGCATCCGTTTCTTTCCGGCATGGGGAAATCCTTTTAATTCCCGGAAATTCTCATAACGGGCTCCCTCCAGAACCTTATGTACTGCTTCTACAATACCGTCATAAGAATTCGTACCCAGGATGGCGTCTACTTCCGGTATTTCTTCTTCGATCTCCTTGCGGTATCTCTGAGCCAGGCATCCTGTAACGATCAGTCCCTTTAAGCTGCCGGATTTTTTATATTCTGCCATGTCTAAAATTGTCTGGATGCTTTCTTCCTTGGCATCTCCGATAAAGCAGCAGGTATTGATTACAATCACATCTGCTTCACTTTCATCATCTGTCATAGTAATGCCGTCTGCTGCAAGCAGTCCCAGCATATATTCCGTATCCACCAGATTCTTATCACAACCCAGCGATATAAAAAATAATTTTCTCAAGGGTATTTCCTCTATTCCTCTTTTCTGCTACAAAAGGGATGTCAAAACCCGCGTTTTGTACATCCCCCTTTATACCATACGGTCTTTATTCCTCGTCTTCACTTAATATCTTCACATCACCCACATGCAATTCCTCTACTGCGATAGATAGAGGTTTCTTCCCATGGGAATTCGGCAGCATAGGTTCTGCTCCCCCGATAATCTGACGCGCTCTTTTTGCTGCTGCAATCACAATGGAATAACGGCTATTGACTACCGGTTCTTCCCCAATTGCAACATCGTGGTTGACAACTTTCATTAACTCTACATAAGATGGATGTATCATATTTTATTCTCCTTCCGAAAAGCTTTTCAGCTCTTCTTTTATTCTATTGATAAATTCCTGATTTCGGTTTACTTTCTGGTGTTCATTCTGAATAATGGAATGGACTTTCTCTACGCACTTTTCCAGCACATCATTAATAACCAGATAGTCATAGTCCTCTACTCCCAAAGCCTCTTCGCAAGCCCGGGAAAGCCTTGCCAGAACCACACTTTCTTCATCTGTGCCTCTGCCTAACAGACGTTTCTTTAATGTATCCGCGTCCGGCGGTGTTACAAACAGTAACAATGTATCCGGAAACATAGCTTTTATCTTCCTGGCTCCTTGGATTTCAATTTCCAGAATAACGTCTTTGCCGGCCTCTAACTGCTCTTCTACATAAGCTCTTGGCGTGCCGTAATAGTTTTCAACATACAGAGCATACTCTATCAGTTCATTTTTTTCAATCATTTTTTCAAATTCTTCTCTTGTTTTGAAAAAATATTCTCTGCCTTCCACTTCGCTTGCTCTGGGTTTTCTTG
>CAYQRG010000130.1:0-5963 GCA_964419645.1 uncultured Eubacterium sp. | reverse complement strand
TGGCTCAGTCGGTAGAGCGTCGCATTGGTAGTGCGGAGGTCACGGGTTCGATTCCCGTTGCCAGCTTTTTAACAGCCGGAAATACGCGGTGTATTTGATAAACCAGCGGATTCCGGCTGTTGTTTTGTCATAAATTTTGTCATAACGATTCCTTTGAAAAATAAAGGATTTACACCTTTTAAAGAATTTGTTATGATTAGGTTGTAACAATCAATACATGTTAAAAGAAGGTAGGTGATTGTATGGCTGAGGCAGAAATAATGCAAAGGAATGTTGAAGAATTTGAAAGGCTGCAGGATTATATGATATCTTGTGATAAAGATTCAGAGGCATATAGAAAAATGAAAAGGCGCTATACAGCGTTAAAAGTTATTTTAACAGCTTCCGGAATCAATTTAACAGAATTAGACATTATCAAAGAATAATAACAATTAAATGGCAACTCAAAATCAAGGTGTCAAGTCCTTATTGCTCAAAGGCTTTACACCTTTCTTTATCCCAATAAACAAAATTTGTCCTTTTCATAATACTCCATTATAATATAAACGAATATATAATTTTTGAAAGGAAGGAAAAAATGATGGATTTTTCTATGAATTCTATTTGCAGCAGTCCTTATATAAAACTGCCTGCAGGCTACGGAATAGATGTGTTGAATACGTCTACCAAAATTTTACTGATCATTCTCGTAGTATTCATTTGTCTTGCATTTCTTGTTGTATTCTTAGGCTTGATCATTACGGTTCAAAGAAAAGCCTTGAACAGAGCAGAAATGAAGTCTCTTCAGTCAAGAAAAAAACTGACGCCCACGCAAAAGTTTATCCTTGCAGCCAGTTCACCAACGCGCGCCAATAATTACAAATGCGTCATAGATATCTGGGACACACATAAGCTGGCGGATGAAGTGGAAAAAGTAATCTCGTTATTTGAATGGGGCTGGGGCGAATTTACATATGAAAATGCAAGGAATATGGCATATGACTGCCTGGAGCACGGATATAATGCAAAATATAAAGAATATTGCAGCATGGGTGCAGCATCGCCGGAACTTGTTTCCCAATACAGTCCTCTCCAGATAAAACTTTTAGAGGAAATGAAACAACAATATCCCAAACAGGGAATGCTCGCATGGGATCTTGTGAGAGTGCTTTCCATTGTTGGAGGGGCATATATGGGAGGCGCTATGGCATATGAGGAAGCTGTTGGAATTGCTTTTGAAGCCTGTAAACGTCTTCAGGAAAATTTTTCGTCCTGGGATGATATGGTAAATAATTATACGCTGGGTTATCAATTTTGGCGAAATAAGAAAAAGAAGGACAGACTGAGATATTACAAACAACTGAAAAAGACCTGGATATACGATATATCCTGGAATACAGTTCTTAGAGAAGACGAACTGTAACAAAAAACAGAAATTGTGCTGCCGCCTATCGATCATGGATGGGCGGTATTTTATTGAATCACAAAGGAGCTATTAGTGTGTATGAATTAATTTAGATTTTGGGGCAGAGAGTATAAAAGCCTGCGAACCCGGTCAGGCAATTCTGCATATATACCTAGTAGGATACATTTCTGTTATCCGACAGAAAAAAATCATGCAGGAGATGTTACGATGCAGGGGATTTTGTATGCCTTTTTGGGTACGTTATTTACTTTTGGGATTACTACGCTGGGCGCGTTAAATGTATTTGCAGTACGAAAAAAAACAGATCATACCATGGAAGCGCTGACTCTGGGATTTGCCGGAGGCGTTATGGTAGCGGCTTCTATCTGGTCCCTGTTAATTCCGGGAATGGAACGGGCGGAGGAACTGGGACAGACCAGCTATCTTGTGATGTCAGTTGGGTTTCTCGCAGGAGTTGGACTTCTTCTGGCGGCGGATCGGCTGATACAAAAAAAGTCTGTCAGAAAAGAAAGCAAGAGTACCCAGATGCTGGTGCTGGCAATTACGGCACACAACATTCCGGAGGGAATGGCGGTAGGTCTGGCCTTTGCGCTGGCGGCTGCAAAGCCGGGGGACGAAGCTCTTTTTTCCGGGGCAGTGGCGCTTACCATAGGAATCGGAATCCAGAATTATCCGGAAGGGACGGCTGTGGCACTGCCTTTGATCCGGGAAGGGGCATCAAAGGGAAGGGCATTTCTAATCGGAAGTATGTCAGCAGTGGTAGAACCTGTTTTCGGCGTGCTTGCTGCGGTTTTAGCTGCAAAGACACTGAAATACATGCCGTTTTTGCTGGCAATGGCAGCAGGGGCTATGATTTATGTTGTGGTGCAGGAACTGATTCCGGAAGCACATTTGGATGATGAAGACAAATCCGGAACGCTGGGGTTTGTAGTGGGATTTATTATTATGATGATTTTGGATATTGCCCTTGGATGAATTGGAAAGGAAATACCATTCGGGTATTCTTTTATGCATTGAAGAAATATGCAAAAATTAGGAAAATAGAAAAAACGACGTAAGCCTTTGGGTTATACGTCGTTTTGGATTTTATTTATGATATTGATTAAATTGGATGTATGTGTATTTGTTAAATTCTGATATGCGATAACGCTGTCTGCCTGAGAAGCATCTTTATCTTCTTCGGAATCATTTTTGACGGAAAGGGACAAAGCAAGGTTTGTCTGATCTTTTCCCAGAAGGGAAGTGAGATACTTCATATAGTCGTCATAGGCAAAAATTTCTGTCAGAATCTCTTTGGCAAATTCATTCAAATCCTGATAGGTAACATTTGCATCACCGTTTACCGAGTTGGAAGATGCGTAAACGGTCTGGGTGTCCGGAATCGTCACGCCTTCTTCCAGATAGCCTGTAATCTTAGCGACATAATTCTGAGTCTCCGCAAAAGGAGGAATCCCACCGTATTTGTCTACGTTGTTGCTGCCGGCGTTGTATGCTGCCAGGGCAAGGGAAACATTGCCGTCATACTTGTCTAACATCTGGCGTATGTATTTGGCGCCGCCCATAATATTCTGATAGGGATCGTAAGCATTTGTCACGCCAAGGCCGGCGGCAGTGGCAGGCATAAGCTGCATCAGTCCCTGTGCGCCGCTCCTGCTGGTAGCATTTGGATTAAAATTCGATTCCTGTTTCGTCATTGCCTTTAGCAAATCTACGGACACGCCGTAAGTCTGTGAAGCCTCGGCATAGATTTCTTCCAAATTCTTTTCTGTTTTCAAAAAAGAGGAAAAATCCACACCTGATGAGGACTGCCGTTTCATAGCATCGGAGGCCGATACAGCGGCATTTAACGCATCCAGAGCTGAGATATTTGTCATAACAGAGAAACACTCCTTCAAAACATATTTCTAATCCAGTATACCACATTTTCTTTCAAAAAAAAGTATTTTTTAAAAAAATAAAAAAAGCAAATACAAAAAAGATACAGCCTGTGCCAATTTTCCGTTGATTGGCGCAGACTGCAAAAACATATTCTCATTTGTGTATGTAGGAAAATCTGTAAAAAGACAAAATAGAATAGAAATGCAGCTTTTAGCTTGCTACATTTACCATATAAGAGAGGAAATGGACAAAATCTTCCTCATTGGTTAACTGTATCTCCAAACCATCAGTTCCTGGTTTAAAGACCTTGAGAAGCTGTGTTCCCATTTTTTCTTCTTTTAAATTATAAAATTCATCGTTTGGAAGTTTCAGAAGAACGCTTCCTTTGCTTTCTTTGATTACTTTCTCTAATTTGTTTGCATTTGGTATTTGTTTTAAGTTTAAACGATACATATGATTTCTCTCCTTTCTATTACTGTGCGTTGTCTGGCACATAAAGGAATACCCGAAGGTTTTTCCCTGTTTAAAAGATGAACTTGTGTACCGCAATTGCAATTGCAGAATTATAATACCCCTTACCCTGTTTTTTGTAAATGGACACTTGCAACAAATTTCCAATGGCATTTTGACAAAAGATTGTGGAATCTCCCGCTATAGTTTTTCTGTTTTTTCTTTTTATATGTTGAATTTTAAAAAAGCATAGTGTAAAATTTAAAGAATGTTTGAAACGAGGTTGTCAGCGGACCAGAAAGAAGGGTGAGGAATGGAACAGAAGAAAAAAGGATACGGCCCGGCATTTCGGACTGCATTTCCGTATACCATACCGGTCTTGACGGGATATTTGTTTATCGGTCTGGCGTTTGGCGTCATGTTCCAGGAAAAAGGGTATAATTTTCTGTGGGCGATTTTTATGAGTATTGTGGTGTACGCAGGCAGCGGACAGTATCTGGCAGTTAACTTTTTTGCTCCCGGAGTAGGGTTTTTAAGTGTGATTTTTATGACGTTTATGGTAAATGTGCGTCATATTTTTTATGGCCTTTCTCTGCTGGAGCGATTTGGAAAAATGGGGAAAAAGAGGTGGTATATGATTTTTTCCTTAACGGATGAAACCTATTCCCTGCTTTGCACAACGAAAATTCCAAAGGATGTGGAGGAAGATAAATTCCTGTTTGCGATTGCACTTTTGGATCATTTATACTGGATTGCCGGTTCCGCAATTGGAGCGATTGCGGGGGCAGTGATTCCCTTTAATGCGGAAGGAATTGATTTTGCTATGACAGCTTTGTTTATTGTGATTTTTGTGGAGCAGTGGCTGGCTGGCGGAAAGAGGATTCCGGCCGTCATAGGAGTTGTATCTACGATTGCCCTTCGGCTTGTATTCGGTATTGATAATTTTGTCCTGCCGTCTATGATCTGTATTATGATCTGTCTTGTTTCCGGAAGAAAATATATACATTATGAGACCGCTCCGAAGGAGCGTGTCATGTTGGGATGCCCGGAGGGTATTGAAAAGGGGGCGGTTTCCGATGCCGATTAGTGTGGGGCGTTCATTGTTGATTATTATAGTGGTAAGCATTGTTACTTTTGCAACCAGAGTCATTCCGTTTTTGCTTTTTCCAAAAGACAAGGAAATACCGCCGCTTATCAAGTATTTGGGGGCAGTATTACCGCCGGCCGTGATTGGGATGTTGGTGATTTACTGTCTGAAATCTGTAAATCTTCTGGCTTATCCTCATGGGGCGCCGGAGCTGATTGCCGGATTTGTGGTAGTGGTCTTACATATATGGAAAAGGAATAATCTTTTGAGTATCGGCGTGGGAACGGTGCTCTATATGTTTTTGATACAGAATATGTTTATCTGAAGAAATTCTTGACAAGCAGAAAAAACAATAATATAGTATTCCTATAAAGAACTACTAATAGAGAGGGAGCGCCATGGATGCAGGCAGATTAATTGAAAAGCTGATGTGTTTTGGCATGACAAGGCAGGAGGCCACGATTTATCTTAGTCTGGTACAAAATGGAGATCTGACCGGTTACGAGGCGGCGAAGCAGACCGGTATTTCCCGTTCCAACGCGTATAATGCGCTGGCAGGGCTTACGGACAAAGGCGCGGCCTATACGACAGAAGGAGCTGCCATTCGGTATCATGCAGTCAGTGTGGAAGAATTCTGCACGAACAAAATACATGCGTTAGAAGAGCTGAAACTACAGCTAAAAACAGCGATGCCGGAGCCAAAAGCGGAGCAGGAAGGCTATTTGACAATTGCCGGAGACAAACACATCCGGGACAAAGTCAGAAATATGATAGAAAGCGCGCAGCAGAGGATTTATCTTTCTATGACAGAGCCTTTTGTCTGGCTGTTTGAAAAAGAAATTCATGCAGCAGTAAAAAGTGGAAGAAAAGTAGTTGTTTTAACGGATAAGCCATTGGAATTTGCAGGTGTCATTTTTTATCAGACAGAAGATAAAAAGCAGCAGATCGGCGTCATTGCCGATTCAAAAAGCGTGCTTACCGGGGAGTTTGGAAAAGAAGAAGAAAGTACCTGCCTCTATTCCGGACAGCCTAATTTTGTGCAGGTGTTTAAAGATTCCATGCGTAATGAGATAAAATTGATCCAGCTATTAAAAAACGCACAATAATAAAGATATACCATCTGGGTATCCCTTTATGCGCAAA
>CAYQRG010000129.1:0-5994 GCA_964419645.1 uncultured Eubacterium sp. | reverse complement strand
TTTTATTCCTACATTTCTTATCTCAATTGGATTACTCAAATTAACATTTGACATTTAAATCACCTCCCATGCAAATCTAAGTGGGTTGAGTGCTCGTATTTTTAAATCTAACTTTTCTGACATTTTTTCAAATTTATCATCAGTTGTTAAAAGTACATCTGCATCAGCTTCCTCTGCAGCCGCAATATGAAGACTGTCAAATGTACGTATCTTTGAAATTGATATAATCTCTTCGGAACGTTTCTTTATTTTATCTGTATAAGGTATACGCATATCAGCTACCTTATACAAATCCAACACTTTTTGTTTTTTATTTTCATCCAGCATACGATTTATCTCGAGCTCTAAAATTTCGCTTCCGACAATGATAACTTTCTTCATTTGCCCCATCTTTAAAAGTCCCCTGCAGCAAGCTGGTGGCACCCGTTACTTCTTTTCTTTCATATAAAAGTACAATCCCCAATCTTGGTCATTCGCCCAAGGGTCATAATAACCTGTCGTCTTAGCATTTACAGAATCGGGATATACATATGCGCAAGAAGCACTTCCATCTTCTTTGATCAGGCTTAAAACACCCCTTAATGAATTTTCTGCCCGTTTTTCATATGCCTCATTCCCACTTGCTGCTGCATACTGTTTAAAATCTATCCCTGAAAGAGCACTCCAATAATGAGGAAAAGTATCTCCGAAGTTCTTTCTTTTTCCAAACCAGTAACCGTCCCAATGTCTGATTGCTGTTTCATACAAATGATAATCCGGCTGATTTCCGTTAAACAGCTCCAAAACTTTCAATTGTTCTTCCGCAGCTTTCAGATATTTTTCCTCTCCGGTCAGCTTATAAACCTGCAACAAAATATGAACTGCCGGTGCTACGATACTCTGCTCGTAATTTACCTCATGAGCCGGATACCGGAGTCCTGTTTCTGCAATATAATCAGCATGCTCCTGATACAATGTCTGCAATTTCTCTGCCTGCCTTACGAGACCTTCCCTTCTCAGGATCTCTATGGATTCTGTCATGGGAATTCCTATAGCATAAAACTTTTTTCCACCCTGTTCATAATAAGTCCGCAGAACTTTATACATATTCTGCATATCATATGATTCCCCATATAACTTATAACACTCCATGAAAAAAACTGCCATCCACGGATAATTATAAAGCCTGTGCCACTGATTATTTCTTCCCACATCATTATACACAATACCTGTCATCTCGTCATAAAGTTCCCTATATACATACTCTTTAAACTTCTCCAGGGATTTTTCTACCTCCGGGTTCTTCTGTTTTTGAAGATATGCCGCCAGAAGCACACCCATTCCAACTCTTTCACGCCCGCCATTATGATCATAATTTTCTGAGTAATAAACTTTCTGCTCTTCATTATCATATATCAAAAATGCGCCGTCCAAACTGCTCTTTGCATTATGGTACTGCTGTTTCCGGGCAATAAATTCACACCGTTTTTTAACCAGTTCATCAATATCCGGCAAAATAAGTATGCGCGCAGATGTGGTATTCTGATCAACTTTTATCCGCCAGTTTTGCTCTTCTGGTTCCATACTAATTTGCCTGATTGAAATAAACAGTTTTCCCTCCCGAATTTCTTTTTCATATGGTACTTTTAAATCATTTTTTGTAATTTCCACCATGCTTGAATCTGTATAATTGCTTCCACAGACTATCTGCATTTCCATTTCTTCTCCCGGAAAAAGCACTGCTTTATTCAGATGTATTGACAAAGAATTGCCGTAAGATTCAACAATCTTTTGAAATTCCTGCATATCCTGAAACCAGAACAATTCCCAATCAATTTGAGCGGCTTCCCCCGGCATCAGATGTTCAATTTGCGGATGCAGAATAATACTGCCCCTATCATTACTGATTGCTTCTTCGTTTCTCTGGATGCTATATCCGTAAATGCTTCCATCTGTCAACATCAGACCAAGGTTAGATCCTGTCCCGCCCATTCTCACAGCGGCGATATACGACTGGTTCATCCCACACCAAATATGCGCATGGCATCTTTTCTTCATACAGATTTCAGCAGACTTATAATTGTCAGGAAGCGGAACCGTGATTCCAATTTCTCCCTTCAACCCAAAATAGTCTGTTTCCCTTTTATTCACAAATGTATATCGCTCCACAAGATTTCCTTCCTTGGAAAAAAATCTTTGAACCGTTCCTTCCATACCGTCAGGTAATGTGAGTTTTCCCCAATGCTTTCCTTCCTCTACCCAGTTCATCTGATGCTCATCATAATCATTTATTATGCTGATAATGCTATTCTCTGTGTCCTCTTCAATTTGGAACCGGGAATTTTTTAACTGACCTTCTTTTTCTGACATACTTATCTCTATCCTTCCTGCTTTCCTGAAAAATATTTCCTGATAAAATAAGACGGTGTACAGCTCCACGCATGGCAATAGCTGTTTATAATCCGATCCCCGTAAGCCGACAAATCAGGATTTTCCATATCATAAACTTCCCAAAAACAATCCGCACCGACTTTCACCATTCCACCCCAATATTTTTTAATATGCGCTTCTGCTTCCGACTTCATATCAGCAGCAATCAATGCCTCTATATAACAATGGTGCATATATGGTGTCATCATTCGTATTTCCGGACTTTTCTCTTTTAAACTCATAAGCAGCTTTTTTGTTTTCTCCTTTGAAAAAATGCCTGCTATTGCAAACCATACCTGAGATGCCCATGATATTTGCCGCATTTCTCCACTAACAAAGAACTCATTATCATCATCCCATAAGTACTGCACTGCTGCTTTTTCCAACTTTTCAATCAAACGGCTTATATAAAGTCTCTTATCCTCGTCCTTTAAAATGTCTGCAAGCTGTTCCGCTTGTTTTGATACAAAAATATAAACTGCCTGTGCTGCTGCCTGCTTATTCAAATCCTTGTGCCAGTCAATAAAACACCACCACCAATTATCAGGATGGTCTGTAACAACACTTCTTTCATCCAACGACTGCTCCGCTAATTCTATCTGCCTATATGCAATTTCCCAAAGTTCTTCTAATGTTTGCATATCATTGGTTGCCATATAATAATCATACAGGCAGGAAATAAAGAATAATGAATAGTCAAAAAGATTTATTGCCGTATCCACAATCACGCTTGGTTTAATATACAGACAACCGCCTGTTTTCCCTGACTCAAGAGGAACTGCTGCAAAAAGGTATAAACATCGTTTAACCAGATCATAATTCTGAAAAGTCACATAATTTGTCAATGCTTGCAGCCGCAAATCTCCAATCCAAAGTCTTCTGTCTCTCTTAGGTCCGTCTTCAAAAACCTCCTGCATACAGTCCTTCAACGTATTGATTGCAACCTCATCAATTTCTATTAATTCCGTGTCATTGCATTCCAGTTCAGTAATCTTTTTCATATCTGCAGATGTAACCGTTCTACAGGATACGTTTTCAATCACTAATTGAAACTGGTGAGAAGTATCTAAGACCTCAAATTCTATATAACGGAAAGCATATCTTCTTGGCATATTCACTTTATCAGGAAGGACATCTATAAATAAATATTCTTCCTGAAGCCAGCTGCTGCTTATATTGCCGTTATAATTCTCAAAAGGTTCTACAATCTCACAGATTGTCTCACCAAATTTTATTTTTAAATGAGCCGGATTATCCGGAGGGTTTCCTACTGTTCTTGCCTCAAAAGATATGTATCCAACACAATGCTGTCCAAAATCCAGACAAACTTTATCTCCTTTTTTCAAAGGCATCGATGACAAACATTCCACGTTACCAATAATCTTTGAATCATAACTACATCCTGTCTTATAGACTTCAACGACTTGTTTTGCCGTAACCGTATTATATATTAATTCCGGACTCAGCAATTCTGCCTTTTTTAAAAAATCCTGATTCATAAAACACCTCATTCCTGCTCAATTTACATTTTTACAATGTTATCCTTTTACAGAGCCAGCCATAACCCCACCAATTATATATTTTTGCATAAACAAATAGAAGATTAATAATGGCAAAACTCCAAGCACCATCATCGGAAACAGATTTGTCCAGTCCGTTGAAAACTGTCCTATATTCCGATATACTTCCTGCAAAATAACATCTTTTTCTCGTGTTTGCAAAAAAAATAACGGTCCCATCAATCCTTGCCGCCTCTTCTAATTCAATTGGAACAGTCGAAATCGAATTCTTCATCAAAAAAGTGGCATTTTGTATTTCTCTTTGTGATTCAAAACATAACCACACATAGTACTGCAAAGAACGATGCCAAATACCGCACAAACCGTAATAACAAACGTATTCTTAAATGCCCTCGGATATTGCATTTTTTCATAGGCCTCTTTATAGAGTGTTAATTTCCATGAAGAAAGCAGCCCCATAGGACTTATCTTTTTTCCATTATTTTCAGTGCTTCTTCTCCCTGTCTTCTAAGCACATATACTTATTTATCAGCTATTTTAAACTGTTTAATGCTCCTAAAATAGGCATTCTACTACTTTTTTCAAGGTTATAATAATAACATAGTACAATTTTTTAATTACAAAAACAACTTTTTTAAAGAAAAAAGCTTGTCCTTTCTCTTTTCATTCAATCATCATTATATAAAAAACAATATTACGCTGTATCACAGGTACTCATCTACCGCCCACAATCCCGTATATAAAGTATATTACTGATTGCCATCTGCCCTGACTAATGAGCGTATCAGTAATCAATCTAATATGCCTTTAAAAATATGCTGCCTAATATTCAAAAAAGATGGCTGTTATCAGCCATCTTTTTTATCGTATCTATTCTATTATGCCGCATCGCTATAATTTACAATAGAAATTTCCTGTTCCTCACAATCAAAAGACAATTACCTAAATCGGTAACACTTGTCGTATATCCTTTCTTGACATTTGCTCCGCATTCCATACATACCATATTTAACGCCCCTTTCAAATCTTCCCCATCAGCAAAATCATCTGTGCCGTTTCCACGATATTCGTTCCGCTGTCCATACTGCATTTCTGGATATAGCGGTGCGCTTCCTCTTCCGTCATGTGGTTGCGCACCATGAGCAGTTCCTTTGCCTCTTTTAAAAGCTGCATCTCTTTTTCATCCCGCACTTTCGGCATCTGTCTGGCTTTTTTGCGCCTCCGCATAATGGCATGACTCATCGTGGCGAGCGTTTCCACCAAATCATTTACTTTTAACGGCATGGAAAGACAGACGATGTCGTTTCCCAGACAGTCATTTACCACTCTTTGCGACGCCATCAGCAGCATATCTATTCCGTCCGGCAGGCATTCGTGTAATTCGGAATATATCATATCCGTCAGTTTGTAGCCGCATATCACAATGCCGTCATTCCATTCATCAACCTGACTGAGCGCCTGCGCCCCTGTTGTACATACTGCTGTCACGGAAAATCCCTGTTTTACCAGAATTGCCCGAATACCTTTCGCTTCTTCGATTTTGGGTAAGGCTACAACTATATTAATCACACGTCCACCCCCCTTACTCCCAAATTATCTTATGGTCAGAAGTTGTTTAAGTATTCCTTGATTTCCCACTCCGTCACCTGAGAGCGGTAACGATGCCATTCCTCTTTCTTTGCACTGATGTATTTGTTGTAGGTATGTTCCCCCAGTACCTCTTTTACAAATTCATCTTTCTCCATATCATAAACAGCCTCTATCAGAGTTCCCGGAATCTCTTCTATGCCATACTCCCTTCTCTGTGCGTCACTCATTTCAAAAATATTGCAGTCAACGCTCGGCGGCGGCATAATCTGATTCGCAATACCGTCCAATCCGGCTCTTAAACATACTGCAAGCGCAAGATACGGATTCGCTGACGGGTCGGGACAGCGAAGCTCTATCCTCGTGCCTATGCCGTGGGATGCCGGAATTCTGATTAACGGGCTTCTGTTTGTCATACTCCAGGCAATATGAACGGGAGCCTCAAACCCCGGAACCAGTCTCTTATAGGAATTGACAA
>CAYQRG010000128.1:0-5997 GCA_964419645.1 uncultured Eubacterium sp. | reverse complement strand
GATTGGATTATCATTTACCGGCTGCGCTTTTGTTTGATTCAGAAGGCTATGGAGAAGTAGTAGTGGTTGCAGATGAATGCCATACCAGCATATTGCATATGGATATAGCTGAAATGTCTTTGATCACTGTCTCTGAGGAATACAATTTGATGAATCTTACGGAAGAGCTTGTTATGGATATCAACCGGGATTTTGATAGTTGGGTTAAGGAATGGATAGCAGAGCCGTTTAATCCGTATTTATCTTCCGAAGAGAGAGAGTATATGAATATGCTGCACTGGCAGGGGTGTTATGATAGGGAAACGGAGCGGCTGGAGGAGCGGTTAAAAACTGCATTGAGGGAAACAGAATCTTCATGGCTGATAAGAACATGGAGGGAGAACAATAAAATATGATTGAAGTAAAAAAGAAAAGTAGTACAGGAGGAGTGTTCTGGTTAATAGAAAACGAAATTCTTGCTATACCGTATGTTGAGGGTGCAGAAGTTGGAATTGCAAAGTCTGGAAAAAATTACAATCACAGACTGTTATGGAGTTATGTGAAACCTAAAAGATGCAACAAAAAATTTGACTATTATCCAAGAGGGCGAGTGGAAATTGACAGCAGGGACAGAGCCGTGATTTTTATGAGTCCGCATATTGATCTGAGTTATATTCCAGAGATTAAAAATGTTTTTGGAATTACAGAAATTAGAAAGATCCATTATGATGGAAGCGAGCATTATAAATGCCATTTTGACTATGAGTTTAACATATGATTAAAAATGATATGGTTGTAGCAATGTTGGAATAAGATTGGAAATGTACAGGAAGGGAAAAATATGAGAGACTGCAGAAAATTATTAGAGAAACTAAAGACCAAGTATAGAGAACAATTTGATTTTATCAAAGAAAAGGCTGCTGAAAAGGACAAATATTTTCTGGGAATCCGCGATAACTATCTGGGTTTGTATTACAAAGGGCACCGCATGGCAAAAATCGAGGTTTCAAATTCAAAGGTTACATATTCTATAGCACAATATTATGTCTCAGAACAAAATGTTAACCCAGATAAGATGAAATTTGAGGAGTTTCGTGATAATTTTAACTATATCACAGACCAGATAGACGGGCATGTAGGAGGAAAGAATAAGAAATTAAGACCGGAACGGGTATGCCAGCAGTGGATTATGAACCAGAACAATGCAGATATCTTATCTGACTGGTATTTTTTGGATATGGAATATGTTCAGTCCCGTCAAAGCGGGCGGATAGATATGATAGCAGTAAAGTGTAAGGCGGATGAAAAAGGAAAACATGCGGTTGCCTTAATAGAGCTTAAAGTTGGTACGAAAGCTGATGGAGGAGCAAGCGGTTTGATAAAACATATGGATGACTTCATGAAATTATTGGATAATGCAGATAAGTATAATCGGATTCGAGAAGAGTTATCGTATATGATTTCGTCTTATAAAGAGCTTGGGTTGATTGATTCTAAGAATGAGTTGAATAAAGTAACGAGTGCAGAGCAGTTTGCCAAAAAGCCGGACATATACTTTTTGAACTATACATACGTATCTGTACCGGATTTTGAAGGTCAGGGAAAAGAAAAATTATCTTCTATAAAAGAATCATTTTATAGGTATTTATATGATTCAGATAACTGTCTGGAAAAAACATTAAAAAAAGAGAAGATAGATGGAATATTAAAACGAAAAGAAAATTTCCTTGGGGATTTGGAAAATTCAAATATCATTACTTGCAGGCAGCAGATTGGGGAGGAAGATTATAGGTTTATCTTTCAATTTATAGATCCCGAAAAGATATCGCCTCAGTGGAGATGTCTCGAGTAGAAAGGTTTTTCAGAAATTGTTCCGTCATCGTATGCAGGGAGGTTGGATTTAGATGAATGATAAAACATGTCGCATTTTAGAGCTTTTTGATACATTTTATAACGGTAATATTGTTTCATTAAATTATATCAGAGAATGTATGGGCTCCGAAGTATGTACAAAAACGATTTTGCGGGATATTAAATTGCTAAAAGATGCCGGAATTTTACAGGCAAAGTATTCCAGAAAGTGGAAGGCGTATATTCCACCGGATGGGGATGTAGACTTTGGTTCTTGTATTGGTGAATTTTCTCCGCCCAAACTGCCGGAAAGTAAGAGCCAGCGTCTGTATATGGAAAAAATCATACGGTTGTGCACGATAATGATTCAGGTGATAATGGCTGAAGTGGAAAATCCTATAGACTGGTACCATAAAAAATATCCCAATCTGTCAGATCGTACACGCCAAAGAGATTTTAAGTTGTTGCGGAAGGTTGGTTATTGTATTACTTATGAACCGGAGGATTGGACTGGACCTGCCGGATATTATTATAACTATCCGGGAAAATAGTTATAAAACAAATTTATGTTAGAGCTCGAAGAACAGTCCAGATGCCTGGAAACTTCATTGAAAAAAGCAAAAGATATGTTATAATGAAACCGGGAATGAGAAAAAGTGAAATTTGCAGAATAAAGGGGTGGATACATGAGCAGAACGATAAATCTGCTGTTATTGACGGTAATGCTTTTGTTGTCCGGCTGCGGCAAAGAGAAGTATCCGGCTTCCGAAGTGATTTTTGAAGACAGATATTCTCTGGGGAGCGCAGAGAACATGGAGTTTGTGTTTTCAAAAGACAGTACGCTCATTGTCCGGCAATGGGGGATTTATGAATTGAGCAAGAATGCGTCAGGGGAAGCCATGGTAAGGATCTGTCTGGATGATATCGAAAGAGAACTGCCGGAGGACTATACTTTTTCGGAATATCTGATCAAAGAAGAGAAAAGGCATATTGTGCTGACTTATACATCCGAAGGATTTGATATGGATTCCAATCCGATGCAGCTGTATTTGCTGGAGGGAGATGATGGGCTGCGTTCCGATGCGGCGTTTGACGGCACCTATCAAATCGGGGAAGACGGTGACAGTTATCGGTATATTTTTGAAAAAGACGGAAGTATCACGATGCAGATCGTAGAACGTTACCATGCAGACCGTGATCATATGATCTTAGTAGATCATGCAGGGAGCACGGAATATCTGTATGAGAAGTCAGACGATACGCTGATACTTAAGAATAACCAAGAGGAACCCGTTCTGACTCTGATCAGAGAGCCGGAAACAGGGAACTGATAAAAACAATATAATGAAGAGGTGAAGGAGAAATGATAGGAATTATCGGTGCCATGGACACGGAAGTGGCAAAATTAAAAGAAGTCATGGAGGATGTGAAAATTACAAAAGCAGCCTCTATGGAGTTCTATGAAGGAATGTTAAACGGGAGCAGGGCAGTTGTAGTCAGAGCCGGAGTCGGCAAGGTCAATGCAGCCTGCTGTACCCAGACGCTGATCGACCATTTTCCGGTAAGCTGCGTGATCAATACGGGAATTGCAGGTTCCCTGAAAGCAGAGATTAATATTGGAGACGTAGTTTTGGCCACAGATGCTATAGAGCATGATATGGATGGAACGGCGCTTGGCTATGCGCCAGGGAAAATTCCGGATATGGAGGCAGAATCCTTTGAGGCAGATGAAAGACTCAGAAAGATTGCAAAGGAAAGCTGTGAGAAAGTCAATCCGGATATCAGCGTATACGAAGGAAGAGTTGTAACGGGAGACCAGTTTATTTCCAGTAAAGAGAAAAAGGCATGGTTGACAGAGACATTCGGCGGCTGCTGCGCAGAAATGGAAGGCGCTGCCATTGCCCATACTGCATATCTGAATCAGATTCCGTTCTTAATCGTTCGGGCAATTTCCGATAAAGCAGATGGCAGCGCGCATATGGATTATCCCACATTTGCAGCAAAGGCAATTGAACATTCTGTTCGACTAATGGTAGAAATGGCAGGTAGATTAGCATGAAAAAAATAGCAAGTTTTACAGTAAATCATTTAACATTATTGCCGGGCGTATATGTGTCCCGGAAAGATCATATCGGGGCAGAAGTCGTAACTACGTTTGACATCCGTATGACAAGGCCGAATTTTGAGCCGGTGATGAATACGGCAGAAGTACATACGATAGAGCATTTGGGAGCTACCTTCCTTAGAAATCATGAAGAGTATGAGGATAAAATCGTCTATTTTGGACCAATGGGATGTCGGACCGGATTTTATCTGATTCTGGCAGGAGATTATGAATCGAAGGATATTGTGGAACTGTTAAAGGAAATGTTTGTATTTATGAAGGATTTTAAAGAGGAAGTTCCGGGTGCGGCGGCAAGGGACTGCGGCAACTATCTGGATATGAATCTTCCTATGGCAAATTATCTGGCGAAGAAATTTTACGAAGAGGTTCTCTGCCAGATCAGTGAAGAGCGTTTAAATTATCCGGATTAAGGAGTTTGATGCCATTCGGCAGGATAGGAGGCAGAAAAATGCTTGCAGCAGGAATCGTAGGACATACAGAAGTGACAGTGACAAAAGACAATACGGCCATTGCCCGTAAAAGCGGAACTTTGGAGGTTTTTGCAACTCCGGCCATGATAGAGCTGATTGAAGAGACAGCATGGAAAAGCGTTGCAGAAGAATTAGAAGAAGGCTGTGCAACCGTCGGCACAGCCCTGGATATCAAACATCTTTCCGCCACTCCGGTGGGTATGAAAGTGACCTGTGAAACCAGGCTGACGGAAGTAGACGGCAGAAGACTTGTATTTGAAGCAGTAGTTATGGACGAAATCGGAAAAGTCGGTGAAGGCGTCCATGAGAGGTTTATCATTCAGTCAGACAAATTTCAAAAGAAAGCAAATGATAAACTTTAGTCATCTTTTTTCATAACCTCTAAGACATCATTCATCCGAAAAGCAATGGATTCTAATGCTGCACGAGCATGAAATTCAATTCTCTGATTTCCTATTGACATACTAGGCAAAAGAGGGTTAATATATTTATACAAATGTCAGGAGGTACGAATAAATATGAAGATTTCCACAAAAGGCAGGTACGCCCTGCGGTTGATGTTAGATATTGCCATGAATGACGCAGTAGAGCCGGTTCGTCTGAAAGATACCGCAGAGAGGCAGTCCATCTCTGTCAAATATTTAGAACAGATTATTTCATCCCTTGTCCGTGCCGGATATGTCAAAAGCATTAGAGGACCTCAGGGGGGATATCGTCTGGTGAAAAAACCTTCTGAATACACCGTAGGCATGATTTTACGTCAGGTAGAAGGAAACATGGTTCCCGTTGCCTGTCTGGAAAATGATGCGATTGATTGTGAACGGCAGAGCGAATGTGTCACCATTCGGATCTGGAGAGAACTGGATGCGGCAATCCGCGGAGTTTTGGATAAATATACACTGGAAGATCTGGTTACCTGGCAGGAAGAATTGGGAAATGAATATATTATCTAACAGGGAGCCGTTTTAGCGTTTTAGTATGTTTTCTAATTTGTCTTTTAGATTTTTAGTAAAAAACTTTACGGTGACACCCGTAAGCAGTGCGCTGATAACGGTTCCTTCTCTTGCGCCCACAATCTTTCCATGAAAGAAGATAAGGGATAATAATATGGACATGATCACGCAGAGTATATCAAATCCAATTTTCACATCTCCAAAGTTTTTCTTTATTTTATCTGAAACAGCTTTTACAAAAGCTTCTCCGGAATTCATAATGACATTTGCTGTGACAGACAAAAAGATGCCAAACCCTAAGATTACAATTCCGCATATTACAAAGATAAGGCGCATAGCGTAGTGGTTTGCAGGAAAAAATGATACACACCACATGCCGAAATCTGTAAAATAGCCGAACAGAAATGACAGAGGAACCTGCAGCAGCTGTATCATCTGAAATTCTTTGCGGAGTATTAGGATCTGTCCTGCAATTAAAATACAATTCCAGACAACAAGCCAGGAACCCAGAGAAAGCCAAGTAAATTTTAAACTGAGTACATTGGCAACGGAAGAAATCGGAGAGACACCCAGCTCTCCGTGTTTTGTCACTGCAACGCCCAGTCCGGCAAAGAACAGG
>CAYQRG010000127.1:0-6049 GCA_964419645.1 uncultured Eubacterium sp. | reverse complement strand
CTGGCGGCAGTTTTAGAGCCTATTGCGGATAAACGGCTTTCCGGCGGGATGAATGGGATTGCAAATGGAGGGATGCTGTATTTAAGGATTCTGGGAACTTGTCTGATGTTGTTTTTTTTAACAATTGCTCTGACAGCTGCCGCGATCCGATAAGAGCATAGACAGGAGGCTGCTATGACAGGAATTGTGGACTGGGTGAAAAATTACAGTATGGTGGTATTGTTTCTGACAGTGCTGACATCTGTTGCCGCCAAAAAAGAATACAAAAAATATATTCAGATTTTTGTGGAGATCATTCTGGTGATTGCATTGGTAAATCCGCTTTTTCAGGCGACGGGCAAATCAGAAGATCTCTTTGAAAAAATTTCCTATGACAGTTTCTGGCAGGGACTGGCAGGAATGAAAATGGATCAGGAAAAAATTGATTTTTTAAATGAAGATTACTACATGACTTACTACGAAAAAGCGATCAGTGAAGATGTCAAATTACTGGCGGAAAACTCCGGCTATGGAGTAATTGATGTGGAAGTTGCTTTAAATGAATCATTTGAAATAGAGGCTATGGAGCTTAGAGTAGCGAAACAGGAGGTGGAGACGATTATTGTAGGAAGAGTGGAAAATCAGCCGGAAACGGCAGAAATTACTGCATTACGGGAAAAACTTTCTGCATATTATCAGATAGATGCAGACCGGATTTCGATTATCGATTAGGAGGTATCTGTGAGGCTAAAAGATTTTTTTCAAAAGAAAGCATGGAAAAAATGGGATAAAAGTCAGTGGACCATTCTGATTCTGACGGGCATTCTGCTTATGGTAGTTGCGATACCCACAGGAGAACGGAAAGAAAAAGAATCAAAGATACAAGAGAATCCGGAACAACAGATACAGGATATGACATCACAAAAAGATTATGCACAGGAACTGGAGGTGAAATTAAAAGATACGCTTTCCAAAATAAACGGAGTGGGAGAAGTGGAAGTAATGGTCACTCTGGAAGATATGGGGGAGAGTGTGGTAGAAAAAGATCAGACAAATGAAACTTCGGACCTGCAGGAGACAGATTCCACAGGAGGAGTCCGAAGGGAACAGAATGTACAGACAACCCGGGCAACCGTATATGGGGAAGAGGGAGATCAGAAGAGCCCTTTTGTGGGAAAAGAGATGATGCCCAAAGTATCCGGTGTGCTGGTGGTTGCCCAGGGAGGAGAAGATACCGTAGTAAAGCAAAATATTTCTGAGGCGGTAATGGCATTATTCCAAATAGATGTGAATAGAATTAAAGTAGTTAAGATGAATATTCAGGAGGAAAGATATTGAAAAAAAAGTTGAAAAAAAATCAGATCATCATTACAGCACTGGCGCTTATGATCGCTGTTGCCGGATATGTCAGCTATACCAGGAGCAATTTGAACGGCACATCAGAAGTAGCAAGCGCAGACATTACGGAAGATTCTTATGAGATTTCCGACAGTCCCATTGTAGAAGGCGATATTTTTACGGATACGGGCGATGACGGCATAGACGTTGCCGCATCCGAAGAAACGCCGGGCAGTGACGTGGCGTTGGATGACAGCATGCAGACCATAGGAGCAGATGCCGCAGGAACAGGCAGTGACTTAAATCCGGGAGAAGCTGTGCTGACCAGTTCTACGGTAAGCAATGTGGATTTTGCCGCAGAGATGAAACTGGCAAGGGAGCAGGTACGGGCTAAGAATAAAGAAACGCTTCTTGGGATTGTCAATAGTACGACACTTACCGACGAGCAGAAACAGGCTGCTGTAGACCAGATGATCGCCCTTACCGATATTGCAGAGCGTGAGGCTGCTGCGGAAATGTTGTTAGAGGCGAAGGGATTTACCGATGTGGTAGTCAGCATTACGAATGATGCGGTAGATGTTGTGCTGAATATGGGAGATGTTACCGATGCGAAGCGGGCGCAGATCGAAGATATCGTAAAGCGTAAGACCAATATTAGCGCAGAAAATATCATTATTACGCCAATTGATACAACAGCCCAGGGCGAAAGTGAAACACAGACGGGCAGCGATACACAGACAGAGACGACAGAAACAATCGATTCGACGGAGACGCCGCAGTAAAGAAAAAAATGCGCAATAATAAAGAAATACCTCCGGGTATCCCTTTATGCCCTGAAAAGATGCACAATAATAAAGAAAAGATTTCATAGTGGGTGCACTGTGAGATCTTTTCTTTTAAATGAATCAATACTGTCTAAGAAATTCCGTCATTGTGACAATTTCAGGTATCTCCACGTCCAATACCAGAAAATCTTTATCGCCGGTTATAAATACGTCAATTCCCTCCATGATCGCCGTTGCTAATATTGGCGAGTCTTTTATATCACGCATTTCAGGAAAATCGCTCAAATTCAGTGCCTTCGGTGTGTAGACCAACTCGAAAGGCAGTTCCATAAAAAAACGGTCAAGGAATCTTCTCTTAGCTGGGAATTTCCGGTCAGTTACAAGCCGCAATTCCTCAATCACATAATCACACACTACAATCTGGTGGTTGTTTGTCAGTTTTTTTGCCAGTTCCCTTGTCTGTGTGGACGGAAAAAAGATCATTGAGATAAAAATGTTGGTATCAAGCATTACCTTCAAGCTAATACCCCCTTACTTCTCTCCGGATTTCCTTCATATAGTCCTGCATTTCTTCTTCGGTAGAAAAACCGGCTTTCTCCGCTTCTCCGGCAAAAGCATCTTCCGCTCTTTTAAACGCCAGCATCGCTGAATTTTCAAAATAAAATCTTCCATTTTCCTCTAAAATAACGATTTTATCTCCTGCTTTTAGGTTCAGCCTGTTTCTGACAGATATGGGAATGGTAATCTGTCCTTTGCTGGATATTTTTGCTACTTCCATGATTCATCGTCCTTTCATGACAACTTGATATTCTTTACTTTCTTTACTTCTTATTATACGCAATAGAATGAATAATAACAATCTGAAGATTGGGTATTTTTGATTATTCGTCTCCGTTGGAGACGTCGTCATTTGCCTGTCTCCGTTGCTCTATATAACGGAACATTGCCAGATAGATCCAGAGCAGGACGGGAATTAATATGGTCAGCCCGATAGATACTTTTAAACATTCAAATGCAACAGGGCTGTCAATTAATGCAAAGATTAATGTAGCGAGATACATTCCGACTAGAAGTATGACGCCGAGAATGGATAAAATTCGTTTTGTATTTTTCATGGTGGAGTTCCTTTCTGTATATGTTGAATAGTAATTATCATACAGAGATTTTTTTAAAACGTCAAGGCATGAATTGTCATAAGCAAAAAGGAATGTTATAATTTGAAAAAACTATTATTATATAGAAGAAAAGGAGCTACAATGAACGAAAAGAAGATATTATCCAATAAACGCTATCTCTATCTGACCGAATTTTTTGCAGGAATGTCGGTTATGGCAGTGGAATTAGGGGCAAGCCGGCTGTTAGCGCCGTATTTCAGCTCTTCCCAGATTGTATGGACGATCATTATCGGCACGATCATGATCGCTATGGCATTGGGAAATATTTACGGCGGCAGGTATGCAGATAAAAATCCGGATCCGGACAAGCTCTATGGAAGGATACTGATTGCTGCCATATGGATTGCATTGATCCCTGCAGTGGGAAAATATGTGATTCTTGGCATATCGGCAGTGTTGATCGTTGCTGTCAATACGAATTTTTTAATATGGGCCGGGTTTCTGGCGTGTATGGTGATTTTTGTATTTCCCCTTTTCCTTTTGGGAACGGTGACGCCTTCTCTGGTGAAATATACGGTGGACAGCCTTTCTGACAGCGGCAAAACAGTAGGAATGTTAAATGCGTCGAATACGGTTGGAAGCATACTGGGAACATTTCTTCCGACTTTTGTGACGATTCCTTCCGTGGGGACTTCCATTACATTTTTGATTTTTGCAGGCATTTTGCTTTTGCTCACCGGGATTTATTTTGTAAGCACGAAGACCGGAGGCAGAAAAATTGCCGTTGGAATTATTTATTTGTCCTTTGCTGTATCACCGGATATTCCGACAGCTTTGCCTTTTGGGAGGACAATCTGACTTATGAAGGAGAATCCGTATATAATTATCTTCAGGTGAAAGAAGATGAAAATGATGTCATTCTTTCCACCAATGTACTGTTTGGCGTGCAGTCTATTATGAAAAAGGATAATAGCTTAACGGGAATGTATTATGATTATGCGCTGGCGGCTCCGCTCATGGCGGAAGGAATGCAAAAAGATCATATGCAGACTTTGATCTTAGGAAACGGGACAGGAACCTTTGCGACGCAGTGTGAGCGGTATTTTGACAATATGCAGATCGAGGGGGTGGAAATTGACGAAAAAATTACGGCACTGGCAGAGGCGTATTTCAAATTGCCGGAGGATGTGGATGTGGTCACTTATGACGGCAGGGCATACTTAAATGTCGTTGACAAAAAATATGACGTAATCATGGTAGATGCTTATCAGGATATTACAATACCTTTTCAGATGTCTTCCGTAGAATTTTTTACACTGGTAAAGGAACATCTGACAGAAAACGGGGTTATGGTGGTTAATATGAATATGAGGGGAGAGGAAGAGGGCAATATCAACCAGTACCTTGCCGATACGATTTCCGCTGTATTTGATGAAATATATATCATTGATGTCCCATGGACGACAAACAGGGAACTTTTTGCGTCAAATTCCGGGAAGATGACAGAAAATCTCTCTTCCGGCATTGAATCCCTTTCGGATTTGGAATTGTCGGATATGATGCAGAGAGTTGCTGTGGGGCTGGAAGTTTATCAGCCTGGAGATTACCGGATGACGGATGATAAAGCACCCGTGGAACTTTTGGGGATGAAGGTGATCGATCAATTAATTCAGGATGAGATTGGATATTATAAGGAAATTTTTGATGAGGAAGGGATACAGGGACTTTTGGAGAAAATGGAATAGTCGTGAAACATAGTAAAAAGGAAATATATCCCTTTATACCCTCTAGGGCACGCGTGCGCTGAAAAGATGCGCAATTATAAGGAAATACCCTTCGGGTATCCCTTTATGCGCTGAAAAGATGCGCAATTATAAGGAAACCTTTAAGACTACAGAGCTGCAATCTCAAAGGTTTCCATAGGGGAGGATAAGTATTCTTGCATCTTTGGTAATGTTACCCGAAGAGCAGGTGGGGGATTTATCTCTTCGGGAACAATACTAGTATGATACAGATTTTGTAAATATATACATCAAATCGGAAAAATAAAAATTTTTTTTGAACGATTGAAAGTTGGACAGGCATCTGTTATAATAAAAAATAATTTTGTGATTTTCAGAGAAGGAGCAGAACTATGGCATTATTAGAAAAGTGGCAGAAAATTGCCTATAATGAAAAGACAAATAAACAGGAACTGCAGAAATTCTGGCAGAGATATTTCCTGGTAGAAAAAGGCGTATACGAAAAGCTTTTAACAAATCCGGAAGAAAAAGTAGAAGGAACAGTCAAAGAGCTTGCTGAGAAATATGACATCAGCATTTTAGACATGACAGGTTTTTTGGATGGCATTAACGACAGCCTGGTAGAGCCGAATCCCATTGACACTATGGAAGAGGATACAAAGGTCAGCCTTGTTTTTGATAAAGAAAAACTGTACAAGAACATGGTAGATGCCAAAGCAGACTGGCTGTACGATCTGCCTATGTGGGATGAAATTTTTGATGCAGAGACGAAGAAGGCATTGTATTTAGAGCAGAAGAAATCCGGAACAGTCATTGTCGGCAAAAAGATAGGACGCAATGAACCCTGTCCCTGCGGCAGCGGCAAGAAGTACAAGCATTGCTGTGGAAAATAAAAAGATTCTTTACATATCGGCGAAAATGTCATATGATAAAGAAAGCAATTGTATATACAATCTAAACATGCAACACGTAGACGAGAAGAGTAAGCTGACGGAATGCAGCAGAGAGAGATGCCCTCTATGGAAAGAGATTTCCGGGGAGTGTGCTGAAAGCATCTTTACAGGAAACAGCCGAAAACTAACTCCGAGTG
>CAYQRG010000126.1:2260-6052 GCA_964419645.1 uncultured Eubacterium sp. | reverse complement strand
CGGACATTCTGGCACAGACGAACTATACATACGAAGATTCATTTCCTATGGAATACAACAAGAAAGTCAAAACAGGAGAAGGAAAGAGCGTCTATGCTTTAAATATTTTTTCCTATCAGTTAAAACTGCCTTCCACATTCAAAAAAAAGGAACCCTATCTTTCCTATACCGAAAGCAGGCAGCTTGCTTTGGCAAAAGACTATTATATTCCTGTCATTCTGGAAAAAACCACGTATTATGACTGCGATTATGAAAAAGTGACCTTGTCCAAAAAAGATGCTAAGGAAAAGGCAACGGAAGATGTGGACCGTTTTTTAAAAAAATTGGAAGAAAAGGGTATTCAAATAGCAGATAAAAATGTTATGATAGAGTTTACAGACCAAACGTGTCAGGTCCATGCTGCAATTACGGCGATCGAACGAGTCGGCAGATATGAACCGGCAGAAGTCAAAAAGATATCTACGGAGGAAGGGCAAACGGAAGATGAGTCTGACGGAACTTAGTTTAAACATTCCACAGGAGCACATTGCAAATGTATTTGGATTGTTTGATGCATACATGAAAAAAATCGAAAAGACATTCCATGTGACAGTAGTCGTCCGTGGAGATTCGGTAAAGCTTTTGGGCAATAACAGTGGCATTCAAAGAGCCGCAAAAGTATTTGAACAGCTCTTGGCGCTTTCGGATAAAGGCAATACCATTACAGAACAAAACGTCAACTATGCGATTTCTCTGGCTATGGAAGAGAAAGCCGTGTCTATCGCAGAACTTGACGAGGATTGTATCTGCCATACCATTCAGGGGAAACCGGTAAGCCCGAAGACGCTGGGGCAGAAGAATTATGTAGATGCAATCCGAAATAAGATGATCGTGTTTGGCTACGGACCTGCCGGAACAGGCAAAACATACCTTGCCATTGCCATGGCAGTTACCGCTTTTAAAAACGAAGAAGTAGGAAGGATTATTTTAACTCGTCCAGCAATCGAGGCTGGAGAGAAGCTTGGCTTTCTTCCCGGAGATTTGCAGAGTAAGATTGATCCGTATTTGCGGCCTTTATATGATGCTCTGTATCAGATTATGGGAGCGGAAAGTTTTCAGCGCAATAGCGAAAAGGGACTGATCGAAGTGGCTCCCCTGGCCTATATGCGCGGACGTACTTTAGACAATGCATTTATTATTTTGGATGAAGCGCAGAATACAACCCCTGCCCAGATGAAAATGTTTTTAACGCGAATCGGATTCGGCTCCAAAGTCGTAATTACAGGAGATGCCACACAAAAAGATCTGCCGCCGGGCCAGACCTCCGGTTTGGATGTCGCACTTTCCGTATTACAGAAAGTCGATGAAATCGGAAGGTGTGAATTGAAGAGCAGCGATGTGGTACGTCATCCGCTGGTTCAAAAAATTGTAAAAGCCTATGAGGATTATGAATCAAGGCAGAATCGACAGAAAAAAAGACAGGCAGGTAAAAAGTAATGGAAACAAAAATGCCCTGGAAACGCTTACGGCATTATCTGAGAATCGTATGTTTTACCGTTTTATTATCTGTATTTTTTATTTATGAAAACGGTTTTATGTTAGATCGCATTCTGGTCTATATCATACTGGACGCAATATTTTTGGCAGTTTTACTGTATATGTTAGAAAGCAATCGCCTTCGTTTACAGTTAGGGAACAGTGCATCGGACCATTATGACAGACTGGCAAAATGTTATATCATTTTTTGCATCCTCACGGTGGGCTTCTATTTTCTTCCGGAGTTTACATTTCCGGCAGCAGCGGCGGCATTGTTTTTTGGAATTATTTCCAATCCGGAAATTGCTATGGGGTTTGGAACATTTTTATGCGTCATCCTTGGTATTTCATCAAGAGCAGATTTTTATGAACTGGCGGCTTACGGCATATTGTTGTTGATTGGCGCCCAGATGTCAAAAACCATGCAGGAAAAGAAATACCGTCCCTGGGGGCTTTTGATACTGACAGCTTCTTCTGTATGTATTCCGTCGCTGTTTCATTATCTGGCTTATGAAGAGGGCAATACAAAGCTTCTGATCTGGAATGGAGGAATTGCCCTGGCAGTACTTTTGGTTTTCCTGCGGATTTCAGAGAAGCTCTATGATCAAAAAGAACATGAAGAATGGGATTCCTACGAGACAATTGTCAGAGAAGATTATCCTCTCGTTACGCTCATTAAAAATTATTCCAAAGTAGAATATGTACATGCCATAAAAGTAGCCACTATCGCCAAAAAATGCGCAGCAGAAATAGGCTGCAATGAAATGGCAGCAACGGCAGCTGGGTTTTATTACCGCTTAGGGGTTTTAGAAGGCGAACCTATTGTTGAAAACGGAGTGCGCCTTGCAGTTGATAATTGCTTTCCGCCTACGGTGATTCAAATTCTTTCCGAATATAATGGCGAAGAAAGGTTGCCCTCTTCCAAAGAGTCTGCTATAGTACATATGGTAGATGCCTGCGTCAAACGGATTGAATTTTTAAATTCCCAGAACCTTTCCTCTTCCTGGAATCAGGATATGATCATTTATCAGACATTGAACGAATTGTCTGCTACCGGAATTTATGATGAATCAGGGGTTAGTATGAATCAGTTTTTAAAAATTCGGGAATTATTAGTACGTGAGGAGATGGGGTATGACAGTAATCATTGAAAAGGAAACGGCCGTTCCCTTTGAGTTTGACTATGAAAAGCTGGCAGAAGAAGTCATTGTCTTTTCCCTGTCCCAGGAGGATTTTCCTTATGAGGCAGAAGTCAACCTGACTTTGACTGACAATGATGCGATACAGGAGATCAACCGGGAATATCGGCAGATAGACAAGCCTACAGATGTATTATCCTTTCCCATGTTAAGTTTGGAAACAGCCGGAGATTTTTCAAATCTGGAAGAGGATACTGAAGATAATTTTAATCCGGACACCGGGGAAGCGCTCCTTGGTGATATTATCATTTCCGTTCCAAAGGTGATGGAACAGGCAGATGCCTACGGCCATACGGTGAAACGGGAGTTTGCATTTTTAATCGTACATAGTGTTTTGCATCTTTTGGGGTATGACCATATGACGCCGGAAGAAGCAGCATTTATGGAAAATAAACAAAAAAGTATCTTAAAGGAACTGAATATCACAAGATAAGAGTATCCTTTAGAAAAACAGGAGGGTAATGATGAAACACATGAAAAAAGCGATTCTTTTCGCAGCAATTTGTTGTATGGCTTTTTCCGGATGCGGAAAATCAGACGACGATGTTGTAGAAGAGACAACAGAAAACACGGAAATCGTAGAATCAGAGACGATTGTCGAAGAGATTCCGACAGAAACGGAAGAAGAGGAAATTGCAATTGACGATCCGAACCGAAATCCTCTGACCGGAGAGCCTATGGATGAGACCATTGCAGCCCAGAGACCGGTTACCTGTATGATCGGCAATACGACAGATGCAATGCCCCAGTATGGTGTCGGTGATGCCGATGTGATCATAGAGGCGCCGGCAGAAGGCGGATTGACCAGATTGATGACGGTTTACCAGGATTATGCAAATCTGCCCACAATTATGTCTGTCAGAAGCTGCCGTCACTATTATGCTTATCTGTCCAATGAATTCGAGGCAATTTATGTACACTATGGACAGGCTATCTATGCTACAGAAATGTTAAAGAACTTTGATGATTTAAACGGTCTTGACGGAGATCTTGCCAATGTGACATTCTTCCGTGACAGTTCCAGAAAATCACCGCATAATGCATATATCAACGGAGAAAGCATTATTGCCGGAATCTA
>CAYQRG010000126.1:0-2250 GCA_964419645.1 uncultured Eubacterium sp. | reverse complement strand
AGAGGGAATATCGTACCGAGCATGGTTCCGCTTATAATAATATGTTCAGCTTTTCAACCGAAGACCAGCAGTTAGCATCAGGTGAGACAGCGGTTGTTGTAGAACCGGGTTATTCCGTAAATAAACCATGGTTTGTATACAACGAGAGCACAGGAATGTATGACAGATATCAATATAAAGCAGCTCATACAGACGGCAGAACCGGAGAGCAGCTGTCATTTAAAAATGTTATCTTCCGTGTCTGCGATTATGTTATGGAGCCGGATGGCAAATATCTGGATGTGAAAACAGCTTCTTTGGGCGGCCGCGGCAAATATATTTCAAACGGAAAAGCCATGGATATTACATGGGTGAAACCGGTTGAAGACGGTGTTTGTACTTACTATGATGCAGATGGCAATGAAATCGAATTAAATCCGGGTAAAACTTGTGTCTGCATTACTTTAAGCGATGCAGAAGATAAGATTGGCGTTTATGCAACGGAGGAAGAGTTCCAGGCTTCCAGAAACTAATCTTTTAGGCGCTGAAAAATTGGGCAATTTAATGAAAAAAATGGTTTAAATTTTTTTAAAATGCGAATACTGTGACTGGTGATATATATGAAAAAAGTCAACTGTATTCGCATTTTTTTTATTCTTACGGTGCTATTTTTGATTGGATGTTATCAAATTATAAATCTTGGATATACAGAAGAAGAGCCTGAAATTATAACGACAGAGCAGGAGATTGCAGAAGAGCCGGAATCCGAAACGACGGAATATGAGGTCGTTCCTGTCAGCCAGACGATAGATTATAAGTTTATTATTGTGGAAGAAAGCGATTATTTGACGGTGTATTTTGCAGATAAGGTTACTCTATATGAATATACGGATATTCGTTATTCAGATCTTCCCGATGCTTTGCGGCAGAAAATTCGGAAGGGGTATTGTATTAAGGATGAGGAGGCTTTGTTTGGATTTTTGGAGAATTATAGCAGCTAGGATGAATTTATGAGGTTGTTGAAAACGTACGCTAGCTATCGCAATCTGAGGGTGGTCGGCACAGAGCGGAATTTGACTTAACTCTTGGCTTTTGTCAATTCCTTTATCTCTTGCATAAACCTTTCGGAGGCTTTAGAGAACACCTGATATTTTTTCCAGATGATACTCATGCCTTCTTCTCTTTTGGGTGAGAGAGGGCGGAAACATAGATTGCTGCTGCCGAAAGTATTGATGATCTTATCGAACCCGATCGCGTACCCTATACCTTCTTCCACCATTAGGGAAGCATTGAAAAGCAGGTTATAGGTGGCAACAATTTCAATTTCTGAAAGTTCACGCTTTATCCATGTCGTCAGAACGCCGTCATTACTGCTTTGTCTTGATATGATCAGAGGCTTGTCCCACAAATCTTCAGGCGCGATGGCATCCTTTTGGGCAAGTGGCGAATCCTTCCGCATCAATACACCCCAGGTATCTTTATAGGGCAATGGCGCTGAATTGTATTTTGTATGATCTACAGATCCAAATACAATTCCAAAATCAATCAGTCCTTTATCAAGTTGCTCCAGTACAAATTCGGCATTTCCGCTGGCAATGTGGTAATGGATGCCGGGATAAGTTTTGTACAGCTCTTTTGCAGCTTTTGCAATAAAACGGACAGCGTCTGTCTCCCCTGTTCCGATATAAACATCACCTACTACGACATGGTCGGAGAGGGTGATTTCTTTTTCTGTTTTCTGTACCAGATTCAGGATTTCTTCCGCACGTTTCCTCAGGATCATGCCTTCTTCTGTAAGAGTAATTTTTCTGGAACCTTTCGTTCCGCGGATTAAAAGCTGTTTCCCTAATTCTTCTTCCATCGCTTTTATCTGTGTGGAAAGCGTAGGCTGGGAAAGATGCAGAGATTCTGCTGCCCGGATAATGCTCTGTTCCCTTGCAACGGCAAGAAAATATTGAAGTACCCGTAATTCCATTTGAAATCCATCCTTTCCTTATTCCTGTGCTGTTTTTCAGCACATAGAGGGATACCCGGAGGGGCGTTTTCCATTATATTTAGACATAGCATATCATAAAGATAAATAGGTTTCAACTATACAAGTGTATTAAATATAAGTATTTGATATTGGATAAAGAGGGAAGTATAATAGGAGACAGATAAGCGATGGTGAGTAAATATGGATGGTAAAGAAATGAGACTGGAAGAACACAGAAAAACTCTTTTGCACAAAGTGCATGAAGAAGAAAAGCATATAGACTGTCTGGATTATCT
>CAYQRG010000125.1:0-6063 GCA_964419645.1 uncultured Eubacterium sp. | reverse complement strand
AAGCTGTTTTTTTGTTACTGCTCTGAATCTGATACTTTCCTTAAGAATTATAGCATAACCCTTTAAAAGATGATACTAGCATAATTAATTTTTGAATATTGGGGAAGAGAAGACACAAATTGAATTTAGTGTAATGCTACTGATTTTTTTACTTTTTAAAAACTTGAAATATCTATTGACATACCCCTTTTTGTGTGTGACAATTGTAATGTAACGTTTGTAACATAATAAATTTTGTAAGAGGTAATAATATGCCGCCTAAAATCAAAATAACAAAAACGATGATTTTAAATGCTGTTTTGGAAATCACACGGGAAACAGGATTTGAAAGCATAAACGCAAGAAGCATTGCAGGCAAGTTACAATGTTCCACACGCCCTATGTTTACTTGCTATGAAAATATGGAAGAATTGAAAAAAGACTTTCTTGATTTTGCTTATGAATACTATAATCAGTATGTTGCAGATTACAGCAAATCGTCAAATGTAAATCCTTGTTTGGTTCTGCCGCTTTCGTATATAGCGTTTGCCCAAGAAGACACACATTTGTTTAAGCTCTTGTTTATAGACGATATGGATTTAGATATGGCAGCAACAAATGATTTTTATAAAGAAATCGATAATGTGGAAAAGGCAAAAACTTTTTCAAATATGATTGGTGTAGAATTAGAACGCGCAAAAGAAATATTTTTAGATTTATTCCTTTATTCTCATGGGATAGCTGTTTTGACTGCAACAGGCAAAATGTTATTGGATAAGGATGATACAGAAAAAATGTTATTAAATTTTCTGTCCGCATTTATGCAGCTGAAAAAGAAAAGTTAAAAGTTACTTACTGGTATTTTTCTAAAAGAAAGGCAGATGTTTAGAGTGAAAACAAATCAATATTTAATCGACTTTTATAATAATTATGACGAGAATAGCCGTCTTGAATCGAAACATGGAATGGTTGAATTTCTAACGACTATGCGTTATATAGAGAAATATTTAAAATCCGGTAACCGCGTGCTTGAGATTGGTGCCGGAACAGGGAGATATTCACATGCATTAGCACGTCAAGGATATACGGTTGACGCAGTAGAATTGATTGAACATAATATAGAAATCTTCCGAAAAAATACTTTAGCAAGTGAAAATGTTTCTGTCACTTTGGGAAATGCTTTAGATTTGTCTGCTTTTCCAAGTGAACAGTATGATCTTACGCTTTTATTGGGGCCTCTGTATCATCTTTATACAAAAGAAGATAAGCAGCAGGCAATTCGTGAAGCAATTCGTGTAACAAAGCAGGGCGGTATCATTTTTGCTGCATATGTTATTTCGGATGGCTGTTTACTTGACGAGGGATTTCATCGAGGCAATGTCAATGTTGCTGAATATGTGAAGGACGGACTGCTTGACGCTGAAACATTTGCTGCTAAATCCGAGCCAAAGGATTTATTTGAACTTGTCCGTAAAGAGGATATAGATGATTTAATGTCGATATTTCCTGTAACCAGGCTTCATTATGTGGCGGCTGACGGCTGCGCTTTATTTATGCGCGAAGCGATTGACGCAATGGATCACGAAACATTTCAGTTATATTTGAAATATCATTTTGCTACTTGCGAGCGTGGAGATTTACTGGGTGTTACAAGTCATGCGGTTGATATTTTTAAGAAGTAGAAAAAATATAAAAAATGCTTTTGTATGATAAAGCTGGCGGGAAAGTGAATCCCGAACTTGCGAATATATATATTTTTTTGTTATCAGAGAGCTTGGCAATGAGCTCTCTTTTTCGTAACAATACCGAGAAAAACCGGATTATAGGGAGTCTGTGGACACAGAATTTTAAGGAATTTTTAATTGTATTTGTGATAAGATAATGATAATATGAATTACGTATATGGAGAAGAGACTCGTTTTGGCAGAAATCTGTGAAAAGGACGGCAGAGATAGATTAGGAGGAAGTATGAGCAAGAAGAAATTAGGAGTGATATTTTGCGCGATATTAGTGGCCGCAGCTGCAGCCTTTGGCATATGGTATTTTTTGGGGAACAGTGGAAAGGACAGTAAAGACAGAGTATACGTGCAAAAGGTCTCTACAATTATGGGAAACGGAACCGGGGCGCAGAACCGTTATTCCGGTGTAGTGCAGCCTCAGGAGACGGTTGAGGTGAATACAGATCCGGAACGTACCGTAGAAGAAGTATTGGTGGAAGTGGGAGATGAAGTAGAAGAGGGCACTCCTTTATTTAATTACGATACGGAAGATTTGAGTTTGGAATTGGAACAGGCGAAACTGGAATTGCAGAATCAGGACATTGAGATTAGCAACTACAAAAGTCAGATTACAGAACTGGAAAAAGAGAGAAAAGATGCGCCGGAAGGGGACAAGTTTGAGTATACGACGCAGATTCAGACACTGCAGACACAGATTAAGCAGGCCGAATTTGAGAAATCCAGCAAGCAGCTGGAAATGGATAAGATTCAGAAAAAAGTGAATAATTCCCAGGTGCTTAGCAAAGCGTCTGGTATCATCAAATCCATTAATGACGGAACTTCCCAGGACCAGGAATCGTCTGCTTTTATCACAATTCTTTCTACCGGTGAATACCGTATAAAGGGTACGGCAAATGAACAGAATGTGAATATGATTGCTTCCGGACTGGATGTCATTATACGCTCCAGAGTGGACGAAAGCATTACATGGTACGGCCGGATTGACAGCATAGATACCGAAGAGACGGCGGATTCTTCCGATGAAGATATGATGTATGACGGAGGAGACAGCGGTATGTCTTCCAGCGATTATTCCTTTTTTGTCTCTGTGGATGATATAGACGGACTGATGTTAGGGCAGCATGTTCTGATTGAGTTAGACGAGGGGCAGACAGAGGAAAAAGAGGGAATATGGCTATACAGCGGATATATTGCATTTGATGATATAGAACCTGGTGCATTGGAGAGATTAAATAATTCTACGGAGAGCCTGGAAGCAGGAAGTGAGATGCTTTTTGATATGGAAGAAGGTACGGAATCTTTTTGGGATTATGAACCAGGAATGGAAATGCCTTCTACGGAGAATTTGGATGAATGGGGCTATCCTTATGTGTGGGCAGATGACGGAACTGGAAGGTTGGAGAAGCGAGATGTAGAACTGGGTGAATATGATATGGAACTGGACCAGTATGAGATTTTATCCGGTCTAAGCGAAGATGATCTGATTGCCTTCCCGATGAATGGTCTTTATGAAGGAATTAAAACAGTAACAGACGAGTCAGAAATTGATTATTCCTCTGGTCTGTACAATCAGGAAAATGGTACAGAGGAAATGTGGGATGATATGGAATGGAATGAATTTGATAGCACAGAAAGCGGCTATGATGATGAATTCTATGACGATGAAGATTACGATGACGAAGACTATTATGACGATGAAGATTACGATGATTATGGCGAAGAAGACTATGATGATGAAGATTATGAAGACGAAGATTACGATGATGAAGAGGATGAGAATACGGACAACAAAGATAATCTGAATGGCATAGATGAAAACAAAGACGGCAAAATAAATCTGAAAGAGTTCCTGAGAATGGAGGGGATTCTATGATACTGGAATTAAAAAATATTTTTAAAGATTACAATTCGGATAAGCTGACAGTTCCAGTGTTAAAAGATGTGTCATTGCAGGTAGAAGAAGGGGAGTATGTAGCGATTATGGGACCATCCGGTTCCGGAAAGACAACGCTGATGAATATCATCGGCTGTCTGGACAGACCTACTTCGGGAGAATTTTATCTGGCGGGAACAGAGGTAGCCGCTTTAAAGGACAAAGAACTTTCCGGTCTGCGGTTAAACAGCATTGGATTTGTATTTCAGAGCTTTCATTTGATGCCCAGAGAATCCGCATGGGAAAATGTATCTTTGCCCTTAAGCTACGCAGGGATCAAGAAAAAAGAAAGAAAAGAGCGTGCGCTTAAAGCCCTGGCAAGAGTGGGATTAGAGGATCGCGCCACGTTTATGCCGACACAGCTCTCCGGTGGACAGAAACAGCGTGTTGCGATTGCAAGGGCCATGGTAAACAATCCCAAAATTCTTTTGGCAGATGAGCCCACAGGTGCATTGGATTCCAAATCCGGTGCGCAGATCATGGAATTATTTCAAAAGTTGAATGAGGAAGGTGTAACGATTGTTATGATTACCCATGATAAAAATATTGCGAGCCATGCCAAGCGGGTTTACAATATTATTGACGGAGAGATTTCTGAAGAGGCAGGAGAGGAGGCTCATGCATGAAACGAGGGAAAAAGTTTATCATCCTGGTAGTTGTCATTTTGGTGATTGCAGGAGCGGTATCCGGCGGCGTTTATGCATATCAGAAATATCAGGCAGAGAATCTGCAGGCAGATGTGTTTTCTGTGGCCAATATCAATATGGGCTGGTTTGGTGATCCTATGTCAAGTTCGGGATACGTTTTGGATGATTATTCCCAGTCCGTTTATATAGAAGATAAAACGGTAGCCGAAGTCAAAGTCCAGGAAGGGGATGCAGTGGAAATCGGTGATCCGCTCCTTGTGTATGATACGGCAGAAACGCAGCTTGATATTGAAATGAAAAAACTGGAGATCCAGGGCATAAAAAATGATATTACACTGGCGAACCGGGAGATTGAAAAGTTAAAGAAGATCAAACCTTCTTCCAATACGACGAGTACCGCGACGACATCGACGACTACGACGAAAAAGACAACTTCTACCAAAACAACGACTACGAAACAGTCTACGGATGTAGTGGTGATCCAGGTAGAACAGAAAGACGGGGATGCCTATAATTACATAGATACTACGGCAAAACCCTATGAAGGAACAGGAACGGCAGACAAGCCCTACCGTTTTCTATGTACGCAGGAATGCTATGTTCTGGGCTCTTATTTGAATCAACTGGTAAATAATGGAGAGGTTGCAGCTTTTGAAATCTGGAGCGGCAACAGTAGGACAGAAGGCACTCTGATCAGCTGTTGGACGGTCAATGGAATGGAGAAATCTTCCGTAGATGCAGATTCCAAATGGCTGGTTTCCACCCATGAAAAGATTGAAGAAGAGGTTGCAAAAGAAGAAGAGCCGGAAAGCGAAGAAAAAGAGAGTGAGACACCAGCAGAGGAACCGGAGTCTCAGGAAGAAACTTATACTGCAGAAGAATTAAAAAGAGAGATTGAGAGCAAAGAAGAGGAATTAAAGAAACTAAAGATTGAACAGCAGAAACTAAAGCTGGATTTAAAAGGGCTTAGGAAAAGTAAAAAAGCAGCGACAGTTGCATCCTCAATCAAAGGCATTGTAAAGACTGTGGGAGATCCGGAAAATCCGCCGGATGACGGTTCTGCGTTTATAGAAATTTCCGGTTCAGAAGGAATGTATATCAAAGGTTCTGTCAGTGAGCTGATGTTAGATCAAATTGCAGTTGGCCAGGAAATTACAGCTAGCTCTTGGGATACCGGTCAGGAATATGTGGCTGAGATTACAGAAATTTCAGAATATCCCACCAGTGACAGGATGTATGGAGAAGGCAATCCAAATGCGTCTTATTATTCTTTTATGGCATATATTCAGGATTCCGGAGAACTTTCCAATGGCGATTATCTGGAAATTTCCATTTCCCAGAACAATACAGAAATGGAAGAAGGTTCTTTGTACATTGAAAAAGCATATGTCAGAACAGAAGACGGAAAATCCTATGTTTTAAAAGCCGGAGAAGATAACCGCTTAGTCAAACAATATGTGCAGACGGGAAGAACAATTTATGGTTCTTACATTGAACTCAAATCCGGTTTAAGCGAGTCGGACCGGATTGCGTTTCCCTATGGAAAAACTGCGAAAGAAGGTATTAAAGCAGTGGATTCAAATGGGTATTAACAGAAAGGGTATAGGATATTTATGTTAGAAAATATTCGATTATCATTTAAAGGTATATGGTCCCATAAAATGCGGTCTTTTTTGACAATGCTGGGAATTATTATCGGTATTGCAGCGATCATTGCAATTGTTTCCACCATTCAGGGAACCAATTAACAGATCAAAGAAAATCT
>CAYQRG010000124.1:5347-6169 GCA_964419645.1 uncultured Eubacterium sp. | reverse complement strand
GATACTGCCTCACGCAGTATATCTTCACTCCATTGATTGTAGACTCCCATAATCACAGATATGGCAGGTTTCGCTGTATGCTCCTGCATCAGGGCACCTCTCTTTGTCACAAAATTCTATTTTTATATCATCATAAATTTGCGGCTGCATCCTGATAAATCCGACGCATTGTCCGCTCCACTTCCCGAATAGTAAATTTTTCTGCAGATGCGCGGCAGCGCTTTGCCATTTCATTTCGTTTTTTCCTGTCAGAATATAACTGGTGGATTGCTGCGGCAAACTCTTCGGCACTTCTGGCATCACAAACAATGCTGTTACAGCCCTCCACGGCGTATTCTCTTGTTCCCCGATTGTCCGATACAACCAGGGGAACGCCACAAAGCAGCGCTTCAATCGCAGCAACGCCCAATCCTTCCCGAAATGAAGGAAAGGCAAAACAGTCTGCCGTCTGTAAAATTTCTTCCATATCGGTTCTATAACCCAGAAAATGCACTCTATCATTCAGCCGTTTTTCTAAAACCAGTTGTTTCAAAGCTTGTTCATTTGTTCCTCTACCACAAATACTGTAATGTATATTCTGATTAGAAAGCTTCGCCAAGGCTTCAATAATGATCTTTTGATTTTTATTTTTATTTAACTCAGCTGCTGTCACAATATGAAATGCAGTCTGAGGTACGCCGATTTCTTTTCGCTTTATTTCGGCAATTTCCCTATGCGGCGCAAAACGGCAGTCATCTACGCCCACACTGTGAATCTGATGGACGCTTCCGCCCTTTTTCAGGTGAAACTGCTCTGCCCGCAGATAATCTTCTTTATTTATGG
>CAYQRG010000124.1:0-5337 GCA_964419645.1 uncultured Eubacterium sp. | reverse complement strand
GTGCCAAAAATCGTTCTGCGCTGTAGAATAAAAGCCAATGGATAAAAGATGCGCCTTTATAAAAATGAAAGCCGTGTGCTGTATAAATGACATACGGCTTTTTCTTGCTGCACGCTGCAGCGATTCTTGCTGTCACTCCACCCATTGGGTTATGGCAGTGAACCAGATCTATGTTATTCTTTTCGATGATTTTTTTCAGTTGTCTGATTGTATGTATATTTACCGCTACTTTAGACGGATTTTTGGCAATGTCTATGTGATGCAGCAGGATTTTCTGATCTTCTAATTTTTTCTTATTAAATGTGTAAACGGGATTTTTAAAATTCGATGCATAGTGAATTTCAAATCCCATTTCCTGTAAAATAGAAACATCGTTTTTTTCAAATTGCGGCAAAAAGCCGCTGATCGTTGTCACAATTAAAACTTTTTTCTTCATTTTCATAAGCTGTATCGGTGGGGGAACCTCCCCCACCATACGTCTGCGTTCTTTATCTACCACATGATATTCAGATTAAACTTAAACACCCCGCAATGCGCGGCATTATTGACTTATGCGAAATATTTCTTTCCGCAGAATGCTGCTCCTGCAAAACCAACCAATGCAATCCACATCACTGCAGGCATTGTCTCTCCAGTTTTCGGAGAAGCAGTCACGCCAGTCACATCTAATTTAACAATACTAATCGGAGACAAGCTTGCCGTTTCAAAGGTAACTGCTCCAGCCGCTACTTTTGTCGGAGCGATTACTTCCCATGCCGATCCGGTATAATGAAGGACTGCAATAGTATCTCCAGCCAAAATACCGTTGATGTTCAGTGTGACAACGTAGTTTCCATCTGCATCCTTTGTCGCCGTTGTAGGATTTACTTCTACTACAGACAGAATGGATGCTGTTACTTTCTTAGAAGAATCTGTCGCTGCACTTACAAGCGCACTATCATTTAACAATCTTCCAATGGAAGACAATTGATTCAGCAATTGATTCTGTACTGCTACTGCTGCTGAATCCACAGCCGCCTGGGAAACTGCCTCCACCTCATAGCCTTCTGATGACGTCGTAGCACTTGCATAATCTGCTGGCGCAGCAGTTTCAGCCACAGATGTTGCAGCTTTCTGGCCGCTTGCTGGAGCTTCCGTCGTTCTGACTGTTGGACTTGCCGCAAACACACTCATTGAGCCAACGGCAAGAACCGTGATTGCAGATAAAACTGCTAATACTCTTTTTTTCATGTTCTTCATTTCTCCTTTCTTTCTATTCATGTGGTCTATCCAACCGGATGATACTCCGGAAAGATTCTAATTTAGCTGTCCCCAGAGAATAACTCTGTATCCTCTGTGACCGGTTCATAAAAGAGATTCATAATGAGATCCTGCAATGCATGATCATCTACATAGAATTCTTCAAACTGATTTCCCTGCAACGCCTCTCCTTCCAGAGAATACAAATTCTCAATATTGAACTGATATTCCAATGCCTCTGTTGCAAGATAAGTAAAGCTAGTTAGGTCAATATCTGTAACCATATATTTTTGGGCAAGCTGAAATAAGTTCATTGCTACCCGTATATCAGATGTTGCCTGCTGTTTTGCAGCCGCTGCGAAAGTCGTCATATACTGCTTCTGTCTCTGCAGGCGCAACTCATTGGAATTAAATACATCTTCATTACGAAGACGAATATACCAGTATGCCTTCTCTCCATATAAAGTAACCGTATCTCCCTGATGGAGATCCATATCATATTCCGGATAAATAATGTCATCTAAAACTTCCACCGTAATGCCGCCTACCGCATCATTTAACTCTGGTATCGCATCCATGCTGAGTGCAACATAAGAATCAATGGGTATATTATAAAACATACGGGACACAGCCTGCACCTGCCGCTTGCAGCTTTCTTCTCCACCGTCTCCATAACCATGCTGCAGAGCAATCTGCTTTTTGAAAACACCGGTATAATTGCCCTCTTCATCAAAAACATCCACATCGGCCATGGAATTCCGGTTAATGGCTACAATATTTACCTGTTTGTTGTGAGGATTTAAAAGCACCAAAAACAAAGCATCAGCCTGCCCTCCTGCCAGTTCACTTCCTGCTTCCTCTGACCAGCTTGCGCCGCCCACCTCTGTATATGTCTCTTTGTCAATTCCCATAATTAGAATCGTAATGAGATCTTCATTTCTCTGATAGACTTTTCCGTCATATAACACTTGACCTTCTGCAAGACTGTCATCTGTTTCACCAATGTCTAAAACCTCTGTTCCGGCTACGCTGGTTGTCAGCTTCTGCTTCCCCATAACCCTCATAATAAACACCATTCCTGTGAGCACAACAACAATCAGCAGTATCGTAAAAATGGTCGCAATGCCAATTCCAAATTTCTTTTTTTCAACAACTTCCTTTTCTTCAAGCATAGAAACCTCCGGTATTGATACATTCTGTTTTATAGGATTATGTACGAGGGTTTAGCAGCACACCCGTAACAAGATATCGCAACTCTGCGTTATGATCT
Organism: uncultured Eubacterium sp.; assembly: GCA_964419645.1. GTDB lineage: Bacteria > Bacillota > Clostridia > Lachnospirales > Lachnospiraceae > Roseburia_B. Next base: position 2,828 of record CAYQRG010000124.1, on the reverse strand, counting down.
GCGGTACAGGTAGAGAGTGTAATAATCCGGTCATCTGTAGTAACCGGAACATCCAGACGAATATTCCCCGCCTGATCTTCTGTTTCATATATGGACTTTAGAAAATTCTCATACACATATATATTTGAATAATCAAAATTATCCAATAGATGAATGTTACTATATTCATAAGCTGCAAAAATCTGGTACACGAATACAGAATCTTCTGTATAAATAAAAACATAATGATCTTGTTCAAAGAAATACGGATCTTCAAAATTATGTAATGATGTGAACATGGTTCCATCTTTTAAATTATGTCCATACAAAACAGTATGGACATCGGAAAAGTCCATTGTGTTATAGTCTTCCGTGTAAATGCAGCCGGGATATCCTTCTGTACCGTCCATATTATGGTTTAAATAATAACTATTATCCGTCGGATGCCTAAATACAGGGTAATCCACATCTGTATCTGGTACATAGATCCATGCATAAATATCTTCACTTTCCTGATGCAGAGCGTCCCAGTCTAGATTTTTCTCTGGAATTTCTATTGGAAGTTCAGTAGAAGATGTTTCTGTTTCTATCTCTGTTTCTACCTCTGTTTCTATTTCCGTTTCTGTATCCAAATCCGGTATAGCATATGTCTCGCTTGCCATTTCTTCATATGCAGATACAGCATTTTGACGACGCATCGTCTCATTTATAATATATGAAACGGCAATAACTGCGACGACAGCAAACAGAATACCGACGATAAGCCAGATTTTTTTATGATCCTTCTTTTGTTCCATTTTCTAACACACTCCGATTCACTGTTAATCAACCAGAATAATCATATCAGTAGAAGTATTTTTTGTCAATAATGCCATTGTATTTACACTAATTACGCTATGAAACATGAGCCAGGCTTTAAAAGGCCCGGCTCATACGTTGTATGGAAATTCTTTTAATGAAGATTCCTATGTAACAGTTTATGCTCTTTTCCTTTCAAGAAATCCTGATACAATGCCTGGATTGCAGGATTTGCATCTGAGGATTTGATGTTAGAATTCTGATCTACTTTGTAGATACCTTCCATTCTTCTCTTCTTCGTTCTTGGTCCTGCCGGTCCCGGCTGGCCGCCGCCCATGATACATCCTCTCTTGCAGGCCATAACTTCTACGAAGTCATATTTTGCTTCACCTGCTTTGATACGGTCTAACAGCTTTCCTGCATTGGCAAGACCGTTTACAACAGCAATGCGGACTTCTCTTCCACCGTGTTCAATGACAGCCTCTTTGATACCGTCTTCTCCCCGCACGCCGCTAAAGCTGATCTCCTGCAATGCCTGAAAATCCTTCTTATCGGAAAGACGACGAAGCACTGCCTCTGTCACACCGCCTGTTACGCCGAAAATTGCGCCACCGCCGGATGCCAGTGAGAACGGCATATCTGCGGATTCTCCCTGAATCTTATCAAACTGGATACCCATTTGCTTGATCATACGGATGACTTCTGTTGTCGTCAATACATAATCTGTGTCTTGAGCGCCGTCTGTAAAATTGTCTTCTCTTAAAATTTCTCCCTTTTTAGCTGTACAAGGCATAATGGATACGATGACTGTCTTTTTGCCGTCTTTTGCATCCTGCTCTTTGTAGTACTCTTTTATCACGGCAGAAAACATTCCCTGCGGAGAACGACAGGTGGAAATATTATCCTTAAATTCCGGATATTTTCTCTCACAGTATTTTACCCAGCCCGGACAGCAGGAGGTAAACAGTGGAAGGTTTTCGCCGCTTTCTAAACGCTCTGCAAATTCTGCCGACTCTTCCATAACTGTTAAATCTGCTGCAAAGTTGGTGTCATAAATCTCATCAAAGCCCATAATACGCAGCGCTTCTACCAATTTTCCAAAGGAGTTTTTGCCTTTTGGAATCTGGAAATGATCGCCCACTGCAATTCGAACAGACGGTGCAACCTGTGCGATTACCCGAACATTTTTATCTTCTATAGCATCCCATACAACGGTAACATTCGACCTTATGGAAAGCGCCGAGGTAGGACAGACTGCTGCACACTGACCACAGCCTACACAATCTGTTTCACTGAGCTTTTTATTAAATGCAGGCATAACCCTTGTCTTAGAACCACGGAATGCAAAGTTAATTGCGCCGACTCCCTGAATTTCATCACAAGTACGGACACAGTCACCACAGAGAATACATTTATTGGGATCTAATACGATACTGGGTGAACTCATATCAATCGGACATTCTTCTTTTGTCTTGGGGAAACGAACTTCATGCACGCCGACTTTATATGCCAGAGACTGTAGCTCGCACATACCGTTTTTATGACAGACGGTACAATCTCTGTTGTGAGACGCCAACAACAATTCAATCATCAACTTCCGATAGCTCTGGATCCGCTTGGTATTGGTGTAAATTACCATGCCTGGTTTGGGTATTTCAGAACAGGATGCAAAAATTCTGCCTCTGTCATCTTCTACCACGCACATACGGCAAGCTCCGTAAATAGACAATTCCGAATGGTAACAGAATGTGGGCAGATCAATTCCTGCCTTACGGATTAAGGAAAGTACATTCTTCTCCCCTTCGATTGGTACTCTCTTTGAATCTATTGTAATATAATCCATGTTATGTTCCTCCTAACTTTCCTTCACAATCGCACCAAACGGGCAGTTATCCAAACAGGTTCCGCACTTGATGCAGACTGTCTGATCAATCACGAAGGGTTCTTTGATTTTGCCGCTGATCGCATTCACCGGACAGTTTCTTGCACACTTGGAGCATCCTTTACATACATCCGGTTTGATCTTGTAATTCAACAATGCCTGGCAAGTG
>CAYQRG010000123.1:0-6169 GCA_964419645.1 uncultured Eubacterium sp. | reverse complement strand
CTGCCGTTTCTGTAAGGGCAGCGGATGGAGTGAGATTTTAGGCTGCGGCATGGTGCATCCGAGAGTGCTTCGTATGAGCGGCATCGATCCGGAGGAATATTCCGGTTTCGCTTTTGGAGTCGGTTTAGAGAGAATTGCATTGCTGAAATATGAAATTGATGATATGCGTCTTCTTTATGAAAATGACGACAGATTCTTAAAACAGTTTTAGAATAGGGAGGGTTAGATCATGAATACTTCATTTGCATGGATCAAAGCATTGGTTCCGGGGCTTGATGCAACGGAGCAGGAATATATGGACGCTATGACATTGTCCGGAACAAAAGTAGAAGGTTATGAGAAATTAGATGCCGATCTGGATAAGATTGTCGTAGGACAGATTACAAAGATCGATCCCCATCCGGATGCAGATAAACTGATTATCTGCCAGGTAGATATCGGAACGGGGGAAGATCTACAGATTGTAACAGGAGCTCCCAATGTATCAAAAGGGGATAAAGTGCCTGTTGTATTAGACGGCGGAAGAGTTGCCGGAGGACACGACGGCAATCTGACACCGGGCGGAATTAAGATTAAAAAAGGCAAGCTTCGTGGCGTAGAATCTAACGGTATGATGTGCTCGATTGAGGAGCTTGGTTCCAACCGGGATATGTATCCCAAAGCGCCGGAACTTGGAATTTATATTTTTGATGATGAGGTAGAAGTTGGAAGTGACGCAGTAGAAGTGCTTGGACTTCATGATTCGGTATTTGAATATGAAGTCACTTCAAACAGAGTAGACTGTTTTTCCGTATTGGGAATTGCCAGAGAAGCAGCAGCTACTTTCCGGAAAGAATTTAAACCACCGGTTGTAACAGAAACCGGAAACGATGAAAATGCGGCAGATTATATTAAAGTAACTGTGCTGGACAATGATTTATGCTCCCGTTACACAGCAAGAGTGGTGAAAAATATCAAAATTGCGCCGTCTCCCGAATGGATGCAGAGGCGTCTCGCAGCTCAGGGCATCCGTCCCATTAATAATCTGGTAGATATCACCAACTATGTTATGGTAGAGTACGGACAGCCCATGCACGCTTATGATCTTAATACCATTGCCGGAAAAGAGATCGTTGTCAGACGCGCATCTGCCGGCGAAACCTTTGTAACGTTAGACGGACAGGAACGGAAATTAGACGAAAACGTGCTGATGATCTGCGATGCGGAGAAAGCAGTCGGCATTGCCGGAATCATGGGCGGTGAAAATTCCATGATCACAGATGATGTAACCTCCATGCTGTTTGAGGCAGCCTGCTTTGACGGTACAAACATCCGTCTTTCCAGCAAAAAGATCGGACTTCGCACCGATGCATCATCTGTTTTTGAAAAAGGCTTAGATCCCAACAATGCAATTCTTGCTATGAACCGCGCTTGCCAGTTGGTAGAAGAGCTGGGCGCAGGTGAAGTTGTGGGAGGAGCCGTAGATGTTTATCCTGTAAAAAAAGAGGGCAGAAGAATTCCTTTCGAACCGGAAAAATACAACCGTTTGCTGGGCACGGATATTTCAAAAGAAGATATGCTTTCCTATTTTGACCGTCTGGAGCTTTCCTATGACGCAGAATCGAATGAAATTGTGGTGCCGTCCTGGAGACAGGATTTGGAATGTGATGCGGATATTGCAGAAGAAGCAGCCAGATTTTTCGGATATGACAACATTCCGACTACGCTTCCGACCGGTGAAGCAACCACCGGAAAGCTTTCCTATAAACTTCGCATTGAAGCGGCAGCAAGAGAAGTGGCTCAGTTTTGCGGATTCTCTCAGGGAATGTGTTATTCCTTTGAAAGCCCGAAAGTATTTGATAAACTGCTGATCCCACAGGATTCCAAATTGCGGGAGACCGTGACGATTTCCAATCCTCTGGGAGAAGATTTTTCCATTATGCGTACCATTCCTCTAAACGGAATGCTGACTTCTCTGTCAACCAATTATAATAGAAGAAATAAGGATGTTCGTTTATATGAATTGGGCAATATCTATCTGCCGAAACAGATGCCTGTGACAGAACTTCCCGAAGAGCGTGTGCAGTTCACCCTTGGTATGTATGGGGAAGGTGATTTTTACACCTTAAAAGGAGTCGTAGAAGAATTCTTTGCTAAGATCGGTATGGACAAGAAACCCCAGTACGATCCGAAATCAGACAGACCATACCTGCATCCGGGGCGTCAGGCAGATATCCGTTACCAGGGAAAGGTTGTAGGATATCTTGGAGAAGTACATCCGACTGTAGCTTCCAATTATTCCATAAAGGATCGGGTTTATGTGGCAGTGCTGGATATGCCGGAAATCGTGGAAAGAGCAAGTTTTGACAGAAAATATCAGGGCATTGCAAAGTTCCCGGCTGCAGCCCGTGATATCAGTATGGTTGTTCCAAAAGAAATTTTGGCAGGGGACATCGAAAAAGTATTTGATGCCAAAGGCGGCGCATATCTGGAAAGCTACCAGTTGTTTGACATCTATGAAGGAAGCCAGATTAAGAAAGGCTTTAAATCCATTGCCTATTCTCTGATCTTCCGCGGAAAAGAGAAGAATCTGGAAGAAGCAGATATTGTAAGTGCTATGGATCGGATTTTGAAAGCGCTGGAAAAAATGGGCATTGAGTTGAGAAAATAGAAAAGCGTTTAGAAGTGTTAAGAAAATAAACAGATATAGAAAAAATCTTGAAATATGTACTAGATGTGGTATAATAGTACAGTAATAATTTTTACAATCTATAACGAAAGGAACATGAGGTATGAAAAGAGAAAAAAATTTGTTTCAAAGAGTGGCAAGCCTTATGCTTGCAGTAGTAATGGTATTTTCGGTAATTGTTGTTATGCCGAAAGATGTAAAAGCGGATGTAACTAAGACGATCGCAAGTGGCGGCGGTACAGTTGCGATTTCAGATGAAGAATCGGCGATTGTTTCTGGTCAAGATACTGTAATTACATATGTAGCTACAAAAGACGGATCGCTTCAACTTACATTTTCAAATGCTATTAAGAATCCGCAAGTTGCTCAGCAAATCGGTCATGCATGGGGATATGTAACATTATGCAATGCAAGCGGAACACCGCTTTCAGCTCGGCTTGAGTATGATACAAACTCTACATACACAGGATTTTATTCTGAAGTGTATGGCGTAAAAAAAGGAACAACTTACAAAATCCGTATTTCTGCAGCTGGTGGTGTAACGGTTAGTGCTAAATTTACAGCTATTAAAAATAATCTGAACAAAAACTCCAGCAAAAAGAAAGCAGTCAATTTGAAAAAGAAAAAACAAGTAGATGGAGTGATTCAGTCAGGTACTACATCCACTCATTGGTATAAGTTTAAAGTTACAAAAGCTCAAAAGCTTAACATTGGCATTACACCAAAACTGACAGGTGATCTCAAACTTACAGTTACAGGTCCTGGTATAAAGAAAGGTATCTTTCAGGTAAACTGCAGATATTCAGCCGGAGGATACAATTACTTAGGCTCATGGGGTAATAAACGTTCCTATGGAACAGATGGCAAAGTGAGACCTGGTACTTACTATATTCAGGTGAAACCGACCAGCAGAACCTGTGGTGGTTCTTACAAGATCAACTGGAAATAAAGTGTTTATAGCTTGAAAATCAAAAAATAAAAGGATAATGGGGGAAAAAGTCAATACTTCTTCCCCCTACTTTTATAGTAGTCTTTTTGATGAAAGGAATATGGGGTTTGAAATGAATGAGGATAAATTTATTTCAAAATGCAGCAAACTTTTGCTTGCTGCGGCAATGGTGTTTTCGGTAATCATGATTATGCCAAAAGATGTTGGGGCGGCAGCTGACTGGGTGCTTCCGCCAGGTGGCGGAGCTATCGCGGTTTCGGATCAGGAATGTACGGTAATGGTTCATGATTATAATTGGATTTCCTATACAGCTGCTAAAGATGGCTATCTTAGGCTTTCATTCAGCAACAATACAAAGTCGAAAATAATTGGGCAGTCTTATGGAAACGTTTGTTTATATGATGCCGGAAAAAGTGTGCCATTGTCCGGAGTGACGCGTTATGATACAAGTGAAACTACTGATTTTATGACATCAGAATACTATGGTGTTAAGAAAGGGACGACGTACAAGATTCGCATCAATTCGATTGGCGGAGTAAAGATCAATGCATCATTTAAAGCAATCAGCAAGAAGTTGAACAAAAACTTAAAGAAAAAGAAAGCCATAACACTTAAGAAGAAAAAACAGATAGCCGGCATTATTCAGCCGGGGAGCATGAAATCTCATTTTTATAAATTTAAAGTAACAAAAGGCCAGGTAATTAGAGTTACGATTCAGCCATACTTAACTTCTGATTGTTATCTTATTTTTTCAGGCTCGCATTTAGAGAAAAGTAAAAGGCGGATATATATGCGGTCTGAAAAAAGTCAAGTTTACCCGAATGCCTGGGGAAACAAATGTACGTATACTATTTCTTCAGCTAACGGAAAGGCATCCGCTGGCACATATTATCTGGAAGTAAAGCCTATCGGCAAAGTATGCAATGGTTACTATAAAATCAGTTGGAAATAAAAAATCCATATAAAAACGGAGGGTTTATTATGGGCAGGAAATATTGTAAAGGTATCTTGTTTGTATTGATCTGTATCTTTTGTACTGTTCCGCAGGCTCTTTTTGCCGCAGAGAAAGAAAAAGAATATGATTTTAACAAGCATAGCCGCATTACCATTACAAAGGAAGAGAGTTATGCCGTATCCGGTAAATATACGTGGCTGAAATATGTACCTTCTGAGGATGGCTGTTTGGTCGTACAGATGTCAACTCCGGAAGGTTCTGTGGAAGATGCTACAGGATATATTGCATTGTTTAACAGTTCAAAATCATCAATTTTGTCTTCAAAAGCTATATTTTATAATACAACACATCAAAATAATCCGTTCTGGTATGAGTTTACCTTTGGATTGCGGAAGGGTCAGACATATTATATCCGGATCAGAGGAGATAACGGGGTAATTGTTTCCGGAACTTTTAAAAAGATAAACGACACATCCGGCAGTTTAAAAACAAAAGCAAAAGTGATCAAGAAAAATAAAACCAAAACAGGATTAATACCAGCAAGCTCATCAGAGACAGACTGGTATAAAATCAAGCTGCCAAAACAGAAAAAACTTCATATATATTACCAGGCAAAAACCAGCGGCAGTTTTAAAATGACGATATATCAAGGCAAAAACTTGATCGGTACTCGAAATATCTATTATACTTCCGGTGAAAAGAAAATTACCTTGTATCAGTATTCTACGACGACGAAGAAAAAATCGGGATTGAAGAAGGGTAATTATTTTGTGACGATTCAAAGGACGAATTCAGCTTCATCAGGCTACTATAAAATAAAATGGAATTAAGAAGAGATACGAGGGAGACGTTTTGAAATGGATGTAAAAGATTTTTATTATGATTTGCCTGAGGAATTGATTGCCCAAGATCCTTTGGAGGATCGTTCCAATTCCCGCTTGATGGTACTGAACAAAACTTCCGGAGAGCTCACACACCGGATATTTCGAGAGATTACAGACTATCTGAACCCCGGAGACTGCCTTGTGATTAACAATACAAAAGTCATTCCGGCACGTCTGTATGGGGTTCGGGAAGATACCGGTGCCAAGATAGAACTGTTGTTGTTAAAACGCAGGGAAAATGATATCTGGGAAACTTTGGTAAAACCTGGAAAAAAAGCAAAAGCAGGAACGAAAATTTCTTTTGGAGAGGGAATCTTACGAGGAGAAATTATAGATGTGGTAGATGACGGAAATCGTCTGATTCAGTTTTCGTATGAGGGGATTTTTGAAGAAATTTTAGATAAACTGGGACAGATGCCCCTTCCCCCTTATATTACCCATACTTTACAGGATAAAAACCGCTATCAGACGGTCTACGCCAAATATGACGGATCTGCGGCAGCACCTACAGCGGGGCTGCATTTTACGCCGGAATTGCTGGAACAAATTCAAAATATGGGAGTTAAGATTGCAGAGGTAACGCTTCATGTGGGACTGGGAACATTTCGGCCTGTGAAAGTGTCAGATGTTCTTTCCCATCATATGCATTCGGAATATTATCAGATTGATGAGAAAGCAGCGGCTTTGATTAATCAGACAAAAAAAGAGGGCGG
>CAYQRG010000122.1:0-6214 GCA_964419645.1 uncultured Eubacterium sp. | reverse complement strand
GATTACCTTACAGTATTTTCTATATTCCTCCTCGGAAAGCTGGCTGCAAAAAATAGCGTCAATCTTTGCATCGGAGTATCCTCTGCTCTCTTTTAACCGCTTCCGCCTGTTTTCTTCCGAAGTATAAATATACCACAACTCATCACATATTTTATCATATCCTTCTTCAATTAACAGCGCTGCCTCCAAAATAAAATAAGAAATGATCCCTTTTTTTCGTTCCTGTCCTGCAAGTTTTATAATTTCTTTTTTGACGGCAGGGTGCACAATTTCATTCATCTGTATTCGCTTCCCGGGATCAGAAAAAATCACCGCCGAAAGTTTTCCTGCATCGATTTCCCCCTGGGGCAGAAATATATCTTCTTGCCCAAAAGTTTGTCTGATCTGATTATAACACTCCATTCCCGGCATCATCAACTCATGGGCCAGGTCATCTGCCAGAAGAATCCTTGCCGGATACTGCTCCTTGATATAATGCAGAATTTCAGATTTTCCGGCTCCTACTCCTCCTGTAATTCCAATAAATTTCATACCGTCACCTATTTTGCCTCATACCAGTTGTTTCCGGTATGCATATCCACTTCCAGATCCACAGATAAATCTGCAGCCCTTTTCATTTCTTCTTCCAAGATCTGTTTTACGGTTTCTGTTTCTTCTTCTTTGGTCTCGATCAGCAATTCGTCATGCACCTGTAAAATCAGTTTTGACTGCAATCCCTCTTCTGCCAAACGGTCATGTACCCGTATCATGGCAATTTTGATAATATCTGCCGCCGTTCCCTGAATCGGGGCATTCATAGCCACCCGCTCCCCAAAAGAACGCTGCATAAAATTGCTGGAAGAAAGCTCCGGAACAGGCCGTCTTCTCTGGAACATGGTCAGAGAATATCCTTTCTCTTTGGCATCTGTCACAAGGCCGTCTAAAAACTGCTTAATCTTTGGATATGTTTCAAAATAGCGTTCAATGTATTCTGCCGCCTCTTTTTTGCTGATACTTAAATCCTGGCTGAGACCAAAAGAGCTGATGCCGTATACAATACCAAAATTCACTGCCTTTGCATTACGCCTCTGCAGATCTGTCACCTCTTCAAAAGGTATATGGAATACCTGGGAGGCCGTAATTCTGTGAATATCTTCTGCCTGTCTGTACGCTTCAATCAACTGCTCGTCTCCGGACATATGGGCTAACACCCTAAGCTCGATCTGGGAATAATCCGCATCTGCAAAAACATAGCCGGCTTTTGGCAAAAATACTTTGCGGATCTGTCTTCCGAGCTCCATGCGGATGGGAATATTCTGCAGGTTCGGATCGGTACTGCTGATCCTTCCGGTAGCTGTTATCGTCTGGTGGAAGGTACTGTGAATCCTTCCTGTATCGTCAATAAAATTCGCCAGTCCGTCTGCATAGGTGGATTTTAATTTCGTCAGCTGACGGTATTCTAAAATCTCTGCCACCAAAGGATATTCCGGCGCCAGTTTATCCAATACCTCTGCTGCCGTGGAATATCCGGTTTTGGTCTTTTTGCCGTAGGGCATTTTTAATTTTTCAAATAGGATAACTCCTAATTGTTTGGGAGAGTTGATGTTGAACTTTTCATCTGCTTTCTCATAAATGCTCTGTTCCAGTTCGTCTATCCGGTCTGTCAGGTCTGCCCCATAAGCTGCCAGGGCCGCTTTATCTGCCCCGATGCCTTCCTGTTCCATATCTGCCAAAACATACGCAAGCGGCAGCTCGATTTCCTCATACAGCTTGTCCATTTGCTCTTCTTTTAGCTTCTTTTGTAATGCTTCTTTTGCAAAAAACGCGGTGTATGCCATATAACAGATACAGGTTAAAAATTCTTCCGGCTTTTGTTCCATGCCTTCTGCAAGGCTTATTTTGCCAAGCAGGTCCGTCCGGGAAGGAATCAGCAGTTCCAGATAATCCTTTGCAATATCTTCATATTCATAATTGTTCTGCAGCGGATTTAACAGATACGCCGCAATCCCACAGTCAAAAAGCTGTTTTCTAAGATCTGCATCTGTTGTAGGAAGAGAAAATATTTTAATCTGCGCTTTCAGATTGAAAAAAGAAACTTTACTTTTTAAGATGAGGTTTCGCAGACGGTCTTTCAAATGTTCTTCGGTCCAAAGACCTGTCACCGGCAAAAATGCCGTCTCCTGCTCTCCATAACAAATAGCTGCCCCTAAAAATTCGTCCCCGGATACAACAGGAACCAATCCAAACGTTCCTTTTTCTTCTGCTTTTTCCAGAAAATTTTCTATCCGGGCAAAATCCTCTATTTTACAAAAATACTCCTCCATACGGTTTTTCGGTGCATCAATTTCAAAACGACTGAGCATATTTTTAAATTCCAAACGCTTGCACAGCAAATATGCCTCTTCCGTATACAGATTTTTCAGTTCCGCTGCTTTGAAATCATATTCTATTGGAGCATTGACATCGATCACCGCCAGTTTCTTGGACAACTGGGCCTGGTCATAATGCTCTCTTAAATTTTCTTTGGCACGGTTTGGTTTGATCTCTTCGATATGGGCATAGGCATTCTCAATGTTATCATAAGCTACGATCAGATTCGTAGCGGTCTTTTCCCCAATTCCCGGCACGCCCGGAATATTATCAGAAGTATCTCCCATAAGGGCCTTTACATCTATAAACTGTGTCGGCGTTACCTGATAACGCTCTAGTACATCTTTGGCATAATAATTTTCAATTTCGGTTCCTGTCCGCTTTGTCTTGGGAATCCGGATCTGAATCTTTTCTGTGGCAAGCTGCAGCAGATCTCTGTCTCCGGAAACAAGGGAAACCTGAAGTCCTTCTGATTCTGCCCGTCTTGCGATCGTTCCTAAAATATCATCCGCTTCATAGCCCTCTTTTTCCACAATGACAACTCCCATGGCCTTTAGCATTTCCCTGATCAAAGGCACCTGCTGCCGCAGGTCCTCTGCCATGGGTTTTCTGGTTCCCTTATATTCCGCATACATTTTGTGGCGAAACGTGGGTGCATGCACATCAAAAGCAACCGTCAGATAATCCGGCTGTTCTTCGTCTAAGATTTTAAATAAAATATTTAGAAATCCATATACGGCATTTGTATGGATTCCCTCTGCATTGGTCAGATCCGGAATCCCAAAAAATGCCCTGTTTAAAATACTGTGTCCGTCAATCAATACTATTTTTTTCATATTGCCCTCGTATATTCTTTTAACCAGTCCCTCTCTTCCTTCGTCATATAAGGAGAGAGTATATCATACACCTTCCTGTGGTATGCATTTAGGACTTCTCTTTCTTTTTCATTCATGGCCGCCGGAGCAATGGCATCCAAATCCACCGGAGCCCAGGTGATCGTTTCAAAACACATAAACTGACCGTAATCATTCTTTTCGGCCTTCTTGCATACCAGTTCATTTTCAATACGGATGCCGTAAGCTCCTTCGATATAAACACCCGGTTCATCCGTAGTAATCATGCCCTCTTCCAGTACGGCATTATCTTTAAGGTCCGGCTGCAGCTTATAGCGAAACGCATTCGGTCCTTCATGCACATTCAAAATATGCCCTACCCCATGTCCTGTTCCGCATTTATAGTCAATCCCCAGATTCCACAGGGGTTCCCTTGCTAAAATGTCCAGATTTGCCCCTCTGCAGCCATGCAGAAATTTCGCCGATGCCAGATTAAAATTGGCACGCACCACCGCAGTAAAATGCTGCCGCATTTCCTCTGTAACCGGTCCTAATGCCATAGTCCTTGTAATATCTGTCGTTCCCTCCAGATAGTGGCCTCCGGAATCCACCAGCAGAAATCCCTCCGGCTTTAAACGGACATTGCTCTCTTCTGTCGCCGCATAGTGCATCATTGCTGCATGCTCTCCATAAGCACAAATTGTATCAAAGCTGACATCCAGAAAATGCTCCTGTTCCTTTCTCCTCTCCAAAAGATATTCCGAGGCAGAAAGCTCCGTAATCTCTTCCTCTTGAATCTTCGTCTTCATCCAGTACATAAACTTTGTAAAAGCAACTCCGTCTTTGATATGAGCCTTTCTGGTATTGGCAATCTCCACCGGATTTTTCACGGCTTTCAAAAGCTCTGTGGGATTGTCATCTATCACGGTATGAATCTTTTCCGGCAGGGCTGCCGCAATCCGGTAATTGACGGTCCGGTCGTCATAAAGCACCATATCCGCCTGCATAGATGCTGCATAGGAATAAATTTCTTCGTAGGGACGCGTCTGTATCTGATGCTCCTTCAGATAATTCTTCTGCTCTTCTTTTATCACATCCTCCTGCAAAAACCAGATGCACTCCTGCAGGGTAATCACCAGATAAGACAAAACAACCGGAACATGGGGAATGTCATTGCCCCGTATATTAAAAAGCCATGCGATGTCGTAGAGGGAAGTCAGAATATGGGCATCTGCCCCGGCCTCTTTTAACTTCTCCCTGACCTGACTTAGTTTCTCCTCCACATTAAAGCCTGCGTATTTCTCTTCCAGCAGGAAAAACGGCTCCTTTGACAGTTTCGGCCTCTCTTTCCAGATCAGCCCTGCCAAATCTTCTTCTATAAAAAGCCTGCCTGCTTTTTCTTCTGCAATCTTTTTATAGGTTTCCCCTGTTTTCGCACTGACCATGCGTCCGTCAAATCCGATACAGCCGCCCTGTTTCAGATGCTCTTTTACAAAATCTTCTACGGTAGGCACGCCCTCTTCGCCCATACGCTGCAGCTCGATTTTGCTGCCTGCAAGCTGATTTTTCGCCTGGATAAAATATCTTCCGTCTGTCCAAAGATATGCCTCATTTTGTAAAATAACCGCCGTTCCTGCAGATCCGGTAAAACCGGTAAGATATTCTCTTGTTTTAAAATAATCCCCGATATATTCCGAACCATGGAAATCCGATGAAAAGACGATATACAAATCGATTCCTCTTAGACTCATCTCTTTTCGCAATGCCAAAAGCCGTCCGGTGATCGAATCAGTCATTCTCTTTCTCCTCATAAAATTCAAAAAATTTCGTATCCAGTTCCGGATAGGATCGTTTCAGGGAAATCGGTTTGCCGCTGCGGTTTAAAAAGCAGTGTTCACTGACAGCCAATGTCCGCAGCTCACCTGTTTTTTTGTCTGTCATACGATAGTTCACTTTCATCTTAATGCCGTTATACTCGGCAATCTTTGTTTCTATTACAACAGTATCGTCAAAATGTACCATACTCTTGTATTCGCAGCTAATCGAAAGAACCGGACTGATGATCTCCATTTCTTCCATGCCTTTATAAGATAATCCGATCTGTTCCATTAAATCCATTCTGGCTTCTTCCATCCAGCGGACGTAATTGGAATGGTGGATAATTCCCATTTGGTCTGTCTCGTAGTATTTTGCGTGATGTTCATATGGTTTGATGGGAACCGGATCTGTCTGTCCGTATATCTGCAATTCTCTTTTTGCCATAAATCGCTGCCTCCTTTGGGATTTGATCGGTCATATTTTAATTTGTCCAATTAAGGGCGGAATCATAATATTATTATGTCACAGTGACATTGGAATTTCAATCATATCTATAACCTTATTCGATAAGAAATGTCACTTCCTTGTCACCTCGTTGTCACTTCCTATTTTAATTTCCATAACGCTTCTTTTTTATCATACATTAAAAACACTTTTTTCTTTATTTCCTGTACATCGCGCAATACAGTTCTTCTTGTGACATTCAGTCTTGCCACAATGTCATCCACACTAATTTTCTGATTTTCGTTAATCATATTATAAATGATCTGTTCAATTTTTGTATTCTGCCTGAACAATTATCCGGTATCGTCCTTTCGTCAAAAAAGTTTTGCCGTCTCTTTGAGCGTGCCGCTGATGTGCAATGTCCGGTTATGAAGTGGATGGTTCTCGTTCAGCAGGAGATTGCGCAGAAACACCTCAAGGAACTCCGTCGTTTCATAAATGCCGTTTTTCAGGTCATTATAGTTTGCCCTGACCAGTGAATTCCGAAAATACCATGCGTGCTCAGCAAAAATGTCGTTCGTCACATCAAAGCCCAGAGTGCGCAGATACTTGATGAAGAACACGGCCGTCGTTCTGGTGTTGCCCTCACCGAATACATGGATCTGCCACAGTCCGGATACGAATACTGCGAGGCGGTGGATGATTTCATCCATCGAAAGATTCTTATAAGAAAACTTTTTCTCTTCAGCAAAGTCATATTCTAATGTCGC
>CAYQRG010000121.1:4737-6296 GCA_964419645.1 uncultured Eubacterium sp. | reverse complement strand
GTGGAGCAGACAGAAGACAGAACAATCCGTGAACTTCAGGTCAATGATTATGCATCCGGACAGTACAGAGGATTCATTGAAGGATATTATGGAATTCCCTGGTCTGTGGATGATAGGATTAGTTTAATGGAATTTGGCGGAGATTTTAAGATGAATATCTATATTTTTGCGCCGAAGGATGATCCGTATCATAACCTTCATTGGAGAGATCCATATCCTGCGGAAGATTTGGCTAATATTAAGAAAATGGTAGAAGCGGGAGCTGCCTCAAAATGCCGCTTTGCATGGGCAATTCATCCGTTTATGAATGATGCAATTACGTTGGATAATTATGAGACAGGACTTGCAGCTATTAAAGCCAAATTTCAAAGTCTCTATGAAGCGGGAGTACGTCAGTTTGTTATTTCTGCAGATGATGCCAATAGCCCGGTAACTTTGCAGGCGAAGCTCTGCAATGATATGACGCAGTGGGTTAAGGAGCATGATGGATGCTATAATTTAGTTTTTGTGCCACAGGTATACTGTACCATTGCCCTTACGTGGAGTAACTGGGGGTATACTTATCCTCCTTCATTAGAACAGTATTTTGGTCATTTCACAGATATTGAAGATTTAGAAATCATGTGGACAGGTGAAGCGGTTTGTTCTCAGGCATCACAGTATACGATGGATAATTTTAAAAATAAAAGCGGTAAAGAGGCATTTATGTGGTTGAACTGGCCGGTAAATGATGTGAATCATGCCCGCCTTGTTATGGGACCTGCAGAAACTGGAATTTTACAGCCGGGATTGACAAATTTTAAGGGAATTGTGACAAATCCGTTAGAGCAGGCAGAAGCATCGAAAACGTCATTATTTGCAATTGCAGATTTTGCATGGAATACAACAGATTTTTCGTGTTTTGATAGCTGGGCAGACGGCTTTAAATACATTGAGCCGGGTGCACCGGAGGCAATGCATGAATTATGTAAACATTTGACCAATCCAAGTCCGGGTGGTATCACTTCCATGGGAGAGTCCACCGAGCTTGAACCTTATATTACTGCATTTAAGAATGCATATAATAATGGAAATGGTACGAATTATGAGAATGAGGCAAATGCATTAATCGAACAGCTTCAGAAGATTGTGGATGCAGCAAATGATTTCCAGAACAACGGTATCAATGAGAATCTGCAGGATGAGATGAAACCATGGGTATCTTCTCTGCGTTATCTTTCCAGAGCATGTATTGGTTTTGTCAAAACAGCGATTGGATTAAAAAATGAAGATAATGTAGCTGTTTTTGGCAGTTATCTGAGTGCAGTTAATAATTACAAAGCATCTCAGGAGTGTGAAGCTCCGCAGTTGTCAGGAACGATAATGGCAGAAGCCGGCGCTATGAAAATTATGCCTTTTGCAGCCACTATGAGCAGTGCAGTAGAAGAGGGCGCTTTAGAAATAATTGGCAGTGAATTAGGCGGTGACGCAACTAGTTCAGAACAGACTCTGATATACAGTGGACTTGGTGGTGTGTATCGGGGAGATATAGAAAATGCTACAGATGGGGATGATACCAC
>CAYQRG010000121.1:0-4727 GCA_964419645.1 uncultured Eubacterium sp. | reverse complement strand
GGTTTAACGCTGAAGTAAGTGCAAACGGTTATATTGGACTGGATCTGGGAGATACTTACATACTGGATCAGATCCGCATCCGGCAGGGAGGATATAATGAAGCGCTGACCGATATTTTTTCATCTGGTGTATTAGAGTATTCCCTGGATAAGAAAACATGGACTTCAATTGGTACATATTCCAGCAAAGATATTGACGTAAATGTTTTAGACCAGTTGATTCAGGCTCGTTATGTTCGTCTGCGGACACCTTCTGCTACAGGAAAATGGTATGCAATCCGTGAATTTTCCGTTACGACACAACCTCTGCCTTCTTATGTTTACACAAATGCAGAGGAATATAAAGAAATTCCTACAGTGGTTGGGAAAACAGAAGCGTCTATTTCGGAAATTGAAGACGATATTGTGCTTGCGAGTGGAGAATATATCGGACTGGAATTCCCGTCTGTAAGAAATATTACATCTTTGACAGCAGACTATACGCAAAAAGATAAACTTACGTTGGAATGCAGTTATAATGGATTTGAATGGGTTCCGGTGAAAGATCCTTTCGAGGAAATAGATGCAAGATATGTTCGTATTATCAATAAAGGAGAGGATTCTGTAACGTTCCATTTGACCGAATTTTCTGTAGAAAGTGAAGAAGGAAACAAGACAATTTTGGCAGAACCGGAAGGCGAGACGGGACATGAAGCAGAAAGAGCTGTTGATGGTTCTCTGTTGACATCTTTTGTGGCTGCAAATGGAGAAGGAAGCCTGACCTGGAGAATGAAATCCCAAATTGCAGATAAATTGTACATCTTACAGGATGCAGAAACGATTTCCAATGCAAAAGTTCAGATCCGCACGAATACAAAGCAGTGGATAGATTTAGGAACTTTAGATGAATGTCAGAATATATTTGAAATCTATGAATACGGTCCTGTAAATGAAGTGAAGATTTCCTGGGAAGAAAACGGACCGACGATTTATGAGATCTACACAGAAAACGATAATGGTGAAGAATACACGAATGTAGAGACCCTTACGGAAGCACTGAAATATGCAGAGGAACTGGACAGTGACGAATATACAGAAGATTCTTTTGCAGAATTTCAGAAAGCGTTGCAGGCAGCAAAAGATGAATTAAATAAACCAGGTATTACGGAGGCAGAAGCTGCAAAAGTTTTAGCAGCGTTCTATCAGGTAGCAAGCAAATTGGAAAGAGTAGAAAATCCAGATCCGGAACCAAACCCGGAGCCAGATCCAGAACCAGATCCCATACCAGATCCAATACCAGATCCCAAGCCAGATCCAATACCAGTAAATGATCTGAAAGTTGGCGATACAACCGTAGAAAAAGATTTAAAATATCGTGTTACAGATGCAAACGCAAAGGAAGTATCCGTATGTGGTGTTGCTGATGCGAAGAAGAAAAACAAATTGAAAAAAGTAACCATTCTTGGGACAGTTACCATCAAAGGAGTGTCTTGCAAAGTTACCAGCATTGATAATAAAGCGTTTGCTGCTATGAAAAAACTGCAGACAGTAACTATTGGCGAAAATGTAACATCAATTGGCAAGAAAGCATTTTTCAATGACAAAAAATTGAAGAAGATTACAGTTAAGAGTCAATCTTTGACAAAAGTAGCAAAAAATGCATTTAAAAAAGCGGCAAGCAATGGTACGATCAAAGTTCCAAAGAGCAAGAAAAAAGCTTATGCGAAATTATTGAAGAAATGCACAAAAATGAAAGTGAAATAGCAGAAGCAAAAGAATAAAATAAGATGCCCGGTCATGAAAATCTGACCGGGCGTCTTGTTTTTCATAATCGGATTTGTTATTATGATGAAAGTGCAAAAGCATATGAAAGAAGGGAAGGAAAAACGCTTCGTGTTATGCGGATGGGTAAGATAGAATGGGAAACACAAACGATCTGAGAAGCCGGATCAATGAAAAATACGGACACATGAGCAAAAACCAGAAGCTTTTGGCTGCTTATATTACAGACCATTACGATAAGGCAGCATTTTTGACAGCGGCTAAGTTAGGAGAAATCGTAGGAGTCAGTGAATCTACGGTAGTACGGTTTGCTTCTGGTCTTGGCTATAAGGGGTATCCCGGATTTCAAAAGGCATTAGAGGATCTGGTGCAGAACAAACTGAATGATGCGAGGAAGCTGCAGATTACTTACGAACGGATTCAGCAGTCACAGATTTTGGAGACAATCCTGCAGTCGGATGCAGCGAATATCAACGATACTTTGGAAACGATAGATCAGGCGGCTTTTGATCTGGCAGTAGATACGATTTTGAAAGCAAAGAATATATATGTGGCAGGAATCCGAAGCTGTGCGCCGTTGGCGGATTTTCTGGCTTTTTATCTGAATCTGATGTTTGACCAGGTGCATTTGCTTCATACCAACAGTTCCAGCGAACTTTTTGAACAGATGATAAGAATCGGCAAAGATGATGTGATTATCGGTATCAGTTTTCCCAGATATTCCATGCGTATCCTAAAGGCAATGGAATTTGCCAATAACCGAAATGCAAGGGTAATCACTTTGACAGACAGCATCCATTCGCCTATGAATCTGTATTCTTCCTGTAATCTGATTGCCAAAAGCGACATGGTATCGATTGTGGATTCTCTGGTTGCCCCATTGAGCGTCATTAATTCCCTGATTGTAGCCCTGTGTATGAAAAAACAGACAGAAGTTGCAAAAACACTGGATACATTAGAAGAAATATGGGAGGAATATCAGGTATATGAAAAGGACGAAATCGATTCTGTGGATGATTCCATAAAAATGCATTACGCTGATATTTCAGGAGAGAAAAAGTGAGAAAAGTAATTGTAATCGGCGGAGGACCGGCAGGAATGTTTGCTGCAATTGCAGCCGCCAGAAACGGTCATTCGGTTTTATTATTAGAGAAAAATGAAAAACTGGGCAAGAAGCTCTTTATTACCGGAAAGGGAAGATGCAATATCACCAATGCAGGAGATATGGACGCCTTGTTTTCAAGCGTTACCACGAACCGCAAATTCTTATACAGCGCATTTTATGCCTGCGATAATTTTCAGGTGATTGATTTTTTCAATACCCATGGATTAAAGACGAAAACAGAAAGGGGCAATCGTGTATTTCCCGTTTCGGACCATTCTTCCGATGTGATTGCAGTATTGAAGCAGGCATTAAAGCAGGCAGGCGTAACGGTACGGCTTCATACAGAGGTGTCAGGACTTTGGACGGAAGAGCAAAAGATCCGAGGCGTTTTTTTGAAAAACGGCAAAAGAGAGGAAGGTGATGCGGTTGTTTTGGCAACCGGCGGATTTTCATATCAGAGCACAGGATCTACCGGAGACGGTTATTTGTTTGCCAATGCATGTGGGCATAAAATAATCCCTGCAGAGCCCTCTTTAGTGCCTTGCGTGACAAAAGAACCTTATGTCAAAAAGATGCAGGGGCTTTCCTTAAAAAATGTCCGCGTTGTCATCCGAAAAGATAAAAAAGTTTTGTTTGATGAATTTGGAGAAATGCTTTTTACCCATTTTGGCGTCAGCGGACCGCTGATTTTAAGCGCCAGCAGCCTTGTGGGAAAAGAATTGAAAAAACAGCACCTTTCCATGACAATTGATTTAAAACCCGCATTGACAAAAGAGCAGTTAGACTTGCGTCTGCTTCGGGATTTTGAAAAGAATCAAAATAGGCAGTTTAAAAATGCCCTTCACGGACTGCTTCCGGCGAAGATGCTGCCTGTATTTATGGAACTTTCCGGAGTTGATCCGGATAAAAAGATCAATGAAGTTACAAAGGAAGAGAGAAATTGCCTGATCGAGCTGCTAAAATCTTTTCCTATGACATTGACAGGGGTTAGAGGTTTTGAGGAAGCGATTATTACAAGAGGCGGAATTTGTGTCAAAGAGGTCAATCCTTCCACTATGGAATCCAAACAGATTTCCGGTCTTTATTTTGCCGGAGAGGTGTTGGATCTGGATGCTGTGACGGGAGGATTTAATCTGCAGATTGCCTGGTCTACCGGATTTCTGGCAGGAAGCAGTATAGAATAAATAAGCATATAAATAAGGAGAAATCAAAGAAATGAATATTGCAATTGACGGACCGGCAGGAGCCGGAAAAAGTACCATTGCCAAAAGGTTGGCAAAGGAGCTGGGATTTGTATATGTAGATACAGGAGCAATGTATCGGGCTATGGCTCTTTATTTTCTGGAGCAGGGCATAGATGCGTCGCAGGAAGAGGAAATTTCTGCAGTAGTTGACGGAATCGACATATCCATCCGCTATCAGGAGGGAGAGCAGCAGGTCTTTTTAAATGGAGAAAACGTAAACGGAAAAATACGCAGGGAAAAAGTGGGAAATATGGCTTCTGCCACTAGCGTATATCCAAACGTCCGGAAAAAATTAGTGGCTCTTCAGCAGAAGCTGGCAGCAGATACAGATGTGATCATGGATGGGAGGGATATCGGAACTTGTGTCCTTCCAAACGCCGAAGTAAAAATCTATCTGACGGCAAGCTCTGCCACCCGAGCTAAACGCCGTTATGATGAATTACAGGCAAAAGGGGAGACCTGTGATTTAGAGGCGATCCGGCTTGACATTGAAGAACGAGATGAAAGGGACATGAACAGAGCGGAATCTCCTTTAAAACAGGCAGAGGATGCAGTGCTTGTGGATTCTTCCGACAAAACGATTGAAGAGGTCGTGGAGATGATTCGGGAAATCTGTCA
>CAYQRG010000120.1:0-6301 GCA_964419645.1 uncultured Eubacterium sp. | reverse complement strand
GAATCGGTCGTTTCCGTTTCTGCTGCCAGAGATTTTGAAGCGGATTCTTTTTGGGGATTTCCCATACAGCCGTAAAGGGTAATAAAGATCAAAAGAATTGCGGCTGTGGCGGAACCGAATTTTATGGGGCGGTAATTTAATATATTTTTGATGCGGATTTTGGTATTTCCTTCACTGAATGCAAGGGGCATGCCGGAAGAAATCCGATTCGGTGTTGCCAAATCTAAAAGCAGGGAACTGTAATCTGCGCGAACCTGGGAACCCAGATTGATCAATACCTGTTCGTCGCAGGATAATTCCATATCTTTGTTCAGAAACTGAAAACTTAGCCACATCAGCGGATTGAACCAGTGTAGCGATAAGACCAACCATACGGCCAGCTTGATCTGATGGTCGTGCCGGCGGATGTGCACGGATTCATGCTCTAAGATCAGACGTTTTTGGGATGGGGTCAGTCCCTTGGGCAGATAAATGTCAGGATGAAAAAATCCCAGAATAAATGCTGTTTTGATCTGGTCGGATTCGTATACCATGCAGTTTGCAGGCGTATCTGCCCCAAAGGAGCGAGTGGCAAATTTTACTGTTTTGCGAAGCTTTCTTATGGAAAAAATGCTGTATAGCAGCATAATGAAAACTCCCAGAATCCAGATTCCTGCTGCGAACACCCAGGGATTTGGCATTTGTGCCATAGCTGCCGTAGTGGAATGTTCTGCCCGTATGATAGGTGCAGAGGATGCTGCGCTGTGGGCATGTATTCCAAACTCTGCAGGAAGTGCCGCAGATGCATGGAAAGTTGGCTCTGTGGCATGATGTGGGGAGAATATGTGTTTTAACATATTCCACAGGCTGTATGCCGAAGAATAAGAGATCGGTAAAGCTGCCCGGATAAAAACAAAAATCCATAAAATATAAGTGTAGACTTTTGGCGCTTTTCTTAAGCAGAATCGGATGCCTAAGACAATGAGAGCCATAATAGAAGTAACGAGGCTTAATTTTAACAGGATCCAAAAGGGTTCCTGTATGCCATTTAACATGGTAGAAGAAATGATAGTGCCGTGTTCCATATGCTATCCCTCCTATTTTTTCTTTCGATAGGTGTCAATGAGCTGCTGTAATTCATCTGCCTCTGCTTCGCTTAGCGTCTGATCGCCAAGAAAAGCGGCTACGAATTTGGGCAGGGAGCAGTTGAAGCGTTTTTCCACAACTTCCCTGCTGTCATAGTGTTCGACTTCTTCCTTTTTGATTAAGGCTGTTACGACGAAATCCTGATTGGAGAGCAGACCGCGTTCGCATAGTTTGCGCAGCATGGTGTAGGTGGTGGATTTCTTCCAGCCAAGCCGCGGCAGGCATGCTTTGTGCAGTTCTGTAGAGGTCACGGGTTCTAACTCCCAGACAAGTTCCATTAAATGATATTCTCCATCACATAATTTATAGTTCATGTCTGTTTCCTCCTTTGGTTTATTTTAATAGACCGGTTTATTTATATAGACCATAACATGGAGAAAATAAATTGTCAAGATGAAAAATGATTTGATTTGGAATTTCTAATTTCTTGCATGGTTTATGGTTTGTGATATAGTTGAAAAGGTTTTAAAGCTGAATATAAATTTAAGAAAAGGAGAATGAATTATGAAACAAGTGAAGTGGGGAAAAGCATTGTTTGCATTTCTTCTCAGTTTTGCAATGTTATGCACGGTAATACCGGAAGTTTCCTACGCTGCAGTGCCGGCAGAGGAAGAAGACATGGCAATTGATGAGGTCGCAGAGAAAGAAAAGGAAGAAACCGGTGAAAGTGTAAAGAAAGAAAAGAATGGAGAAGCGATTGATAGTACCGGAAGAGTTGATTGGGAGGATATTAGTACAGGGGATCTTGAGAATGCTGTTGAGATTCAGGATGATCAAGTGCAGAGTGTCCATATAGAAGAGGAAGGCGCTTATCAGGTATTTAAATTTATCCCGACAGAGACAAAAGAATATACTTTTTTTGGAATAAGTTCTTATGATACATATGGAATACTGAAAAGCGCTGACAATTCTTTGTTTATAGAAGATGATGATGGCGCTGATAATGGATCAGATTTTTTCATAACTGCTGAATTAACCAAAGGAAAAACATATTATTGTGTGGTACAAATGTATTCTAGTTCACAGACGGGTTCATTTTTATGTATGATCAGTTCTTCCAGAAAGTCTTATATATTGGAGGCAGGAGATGTTGACAAGTTTGAAATTCTTCGGCCTGCAAAAGATACATGGTTTGAAAGTGATGCTACAACGATTTGGTCTACGGATGTACCAATGAACGGTTTGAAATACCGGATTACCTGTGAAGATGGCAATGTTATAGAGGAGACGTTAGATTTGTGAGGATGGCGAGACAGAGTATATTTATGGATTATGGTTATCCGGAGCATTTAAACATTGTAAAGAGGATGATTATGGAGATAGCCTGGTAGATACGGACAGAGACGACAATGCAATTATTTACAGTTTGGGTGATCTTGAGAATACGCAGGCTTTTCAAGTGGAAGTGCCCATTACATTTCATGCAGCTTCACCGGTAGCGTCGATCAGAGTGGATTACAATCCGTGGGAAGGGCAGTCAGTTTTTCAGAGTAATGCATATGCCGAATTAAAATATCTGGATGGACTTGTATTTACAGTAACCTATACGGATGGAAGTACACAGACAGTCGATATAGATGAGGGTGACAGCAGCACTTTCATTGATGACGGATATAATGAACGTGTGCAATATACATGGAAATACTATAATGATGTAGGTTATGTGCAAGAAGGCGATAATGCGATTATCATTTCTTATATAGGGGTTACTGCTGAAGTCCCTGTTACAGTGGTTGATAATTCTGTCGGCTCAATTCAGATTGTACGGAATCCATCGAAAATGTCATATGAAATGACAGAGCGTTGGCCGGATTTATACGGAATGCAGCTTAAAATCAATTTTAATAACGGAACGACTACGACTGTTACCGTGGATGAGCATGACAGTGAAATGTCTATATGGGATGGAACCGTATATGGATATCTGGAGGCATGGCTTTCCACAAATAATGGCCGGAAATATGTTACAGTGGAGTATAGAGACTGCACGGCATACTATTATCCGACATTCCAGACATATGCATCTGTTCTTGGTACAGCCACAGCTATTCTGCCAGGGCGAACAATATCTATTTCAGTAAATGCTGCTGCTAAATATCGTGTATTCCGTTTTGTTCCGTTGGAAACAAAGGAATTTGAAATTAGCAGTGCGGGAACCTGTGATACATATGTACATCTTTTAGATGCAAGTGGAAATGAGATAACGACAGATGATGATGGAAATTTCAGATTAAATTATAGACTGGAAGCTGGAAAAACCTATTATTATCTGGTAAGAATGTATGATACAGAAAAAGCAGGAACCTTTACCTGTACTTTAAGCGGAGCATCTTCCTATACGATTACTTATAATCTGAACGGCGGTACAAACAATGCATCCAATCCGGCTGCATATTATAGTGAAACAGTTGTACTGAAGAATCCTGTTAAAGCAAAATACGCTTTTGTCGGCTGGTATACAGACAGCGCCTGCAAGAACAAGATTACACAGATTTCGGGAAGTGCAAAACAAAATTATGTTTTATATGCAAAATGGCAGAAGGTAAAAGCTCCAGGCAAAGCAAAACTTTCATCCGCATCAAACAGCAAAGCCAAAAAGATTGCAGTGAAATATAAGAAGATCAAAGGCGTTGACGGATATGAAATTGCATACGCAACGAATAAGAAGTTCAAAAAAGCATCATCCGTTACTTCTAAAAAAACAAAAGCAACAATCGGAGGTCTGAAAAAAGGAAAAACGTATTATGTTCGCATATGCGGATATAAACTGGATTCCGCAGGACAGATGGTAAGAGGAAAATGGTCTGCTGCAAAGAAAGTTACCGTGAAAAAATAAATTGAAATAAAAAATACACAACAAAAAGTCTTCGGTGTGAGCCGGAGGCTTTTTTACGGTATGAAATTGCACTGAAATAGAGTGGACAGATTATAAAATTTTTGTTAAAATATTCTTAACAAAAAACAAAGGAGATAAGACAAAATGAGTGAGAACAAAGAATTCAAACCATTTGTTCCCGCCAATAAGACGTTGCCGGAATTTACATCTACTTCGATCATTCTTGGAATTGTTCTGGCCGTTGTATTTGGCGGGGCGAACGCATACCTTGGCCTTCGGGTAGGTATGACAGTATCAGCGTCGATTCCGGCGGCAGTTATTTCCATGGGAATTATCCGGAAAATTTTAAAGAAGGATTCCATTCTGGAGAACAACATGGTTCAGACCATTGGTTCTGCAGGAGAATCTGTAGCGGCAGGCGCGATTTTTACACTGCCGGCATTGTTCCTTTGGGCAACCGAGTGGGGCACAAGCAAACCTTCCTTATTTGAAATTGCAGTAATTGCTTTTATCGGAGGCGCGCTTGGTATTCTGTTTATGGTACCACTTCGGAAAGCTTTGATCGTGCAGGAGCACGGCACGCTTCCGTATCCGGAAGGACAGGCCTGCGCAGAAGTTCTTATGGCAGGTGAAGAAGGCGGAGACAAGGCGACAATCGTATTTGCAGGACTTGGAATTTCTGCTGCATATAAGTTTATTGCAGATGGCCTGTATGCATTTCCAAGTGAAGTGCATTATGAGATTCCGGCTTATAAAGGTTCCGGTGTAGGTATGGACGTATTGCCGGCGCTGCTTGGCGTAGGTTATATCTGTGGACCGAAGATTTCCTCTTATCTGTTCTGCGGCGGTATTTTGGGCTGGTTTGTATTAATGCCTATGATTGCATTGTTTGGCGCCAATATCGTGATGTTCCCGGCGGATGTAACCGTAGCGGAATTATATGCGGAGGGCGGCTCCTATGCAATCTGGTCAAACTACATCCGGTATATCGGTGCAGGAGCAGTAGCCTGCGGTGGTGTACTTAGTTTGATTAAATCACTTCCACTGATTGTCACAACCTTCAGAGAAGCAATGAAAGGTTTTGGAAAGGGAGAAGTGACAGATGAACGTACCAATCAAGATCTGAATATGAAAGTTATTTTAATCGGTGTGGCTGTATTAGCCCTTGCACTTTGGATCATTCCGGTGATTCCGATTAACTTCTTTGGAGCGCTTCTGGTTGTTATATTTGGTTTCTTCTTTGCAACGGTATCTTCCAGAATGGTAGGACTGGTAGGAAGCAGTAACAATCCGGTTTCCGGTATGACAATTGCGACTTTGCTGGTTGCCTCTTTTGCATTAAAAGCAACCGGAACGGTTGGACAGGCAGGCATGACGGCAGCGATTACCATTGGCGGCGTTATCTGTATTGTTGCAGCAATTGCAGGTGATACTTCACAGGATTTAAAGACAGGTTATATTTTGGGATCTACACCGAAAAGACAGCAGATTGGTGAGATTATCGGTGTACTTGCATCTTCTCTTGCAATCGGTGGTGTATTATATCTTCTGGATACGGCATGGGGATACGGCGGAGCACAGCTTCCGGCTCCTCAGGCTACTTTGATGAAAATGATCGTAGAAGGCGTTATGGGAGGCAATCTGCCCTGGACTTTGGTAGGCATCGGCGCATTTATTGCAATTGTGATTGAAATTCTTGGCATTCCGGTACTTCCGGTTGCGATTGGTTTGTATCTGCCGATTCATTTGAGCACACCGATGATGGTCGGTGGTATTGTAAAATTAATTATCGAGAAGAAGAAGAGCTTAAGTGACAAAGAGCGGAAAGATATAGATGAAAATGGAGTTTTATATTCTTCCGGACTGATTGCCGGAGAAGGAATCGTAGGTATTGCCTTGGCAGTTCTTGCAATTATTCCGGCAGGAAAAGAAGCAACGGTAGGAGATGTTGTGGGTGGATTCCTTCCGGGCATGATTCCTGCCCTTGCGGATGCCAATGTGGGCAATATCGTCGGACTGGTTGCATTTGCGCTTTTGACGATTTCTCTTTGGAAA
Organism: uncultured Eubacterium sp.; assembly: GCA_964419645.1. Lineage (GTDB taxonomy): Bacteria > Bacillota > Clostridia > Lachnospirales > Lachnospiraceae > Roseburia_B. The sequence continues at coordinate 285 of CAYQRG010000120.1, read as the reverse complement.
TTCTGTTTCCGCAAATCAAAAGCGAAATAAGGAGAATCCGTGAGTAGAAAGAAAAAGAATTTTATGGATTTTATTCCGGTCTGCAATCCGGCGTATACTTGGGATGCAGATAAAAAAGGAAATGTTACCGTCCATGTAGTCAACAAAGGTTTTTATAACCGCATTGCCCAGAAAGTATTTAAACGGCCGCAGGTCAGCCATATTGCATTGGATAAATACGGAAGTTTTGTCTGGCAGCAGATGGACGGGAAGCGAAATGTATATGAGATTTCCAAACTGGTATCC
>CAYQRG010000119.1:0-6411 GCA_964419645.1 uncultured Eubacterium sp. | reverse complement strand
TTGATTCCAATTCCAGGATGGCGGAGTTGTTTGCCTCCGATTTGAATACGGATCGCCTGATTATGGGGATAGAGCTGTACGCTGGCAGAAAAATCAATCCGGATCACACACTGCTTATATTTGATGAAGTACAGGAAGTTCCGAGAGCGCTTTCCTCTCTCAAATACTTCTATGAAGATGCGCCGCAGTACCATATTGTCTGCGCAGGCTCATTACTGGGCATTGCTCTTCATGAAGGTACCTCATTTCCTGTGGGCAAGGTGGATTTTTTTAATCTTTATCCTCTGTCATTCAGGGAATTTCTAATGGCAACCATCGGAAAACGTTTCACCGAGCTTCTTGACAGTCAAGATTACCCGATGATTACCTCTTTTAAACAGACCTATATTGACGCTCTCAAACAGTATTACTTTGTGGGCGGTATGCCGGAAGCAGTGCAAAGTTTTGCGGAAGAAAAGGATTTCAACGAGGTTCGGGAAATTCAAAAACGGATACTGACCGCTTACGAACAGGATTTTTCCAAGCACGCTCCCATGGAACTTGTTCCGAAAATTCGTATGATCTGGAACAGCATTTCCTCTCAGCTTGCAAAAGAAAACAAAAAGTTCATCTACGGTCTTGTGCGTGAGGGCGGACGGGCAAAAGAATTTGAAACAGCAATTATGTGGCTTTGCGACTGTGGACTGATTCACAAGATCAGCCGTGTAAATACAGCAGGGATTCCGCTGAAGGCCTATGAGGATTTGAAAGCCTTTAAGCTGTTTATCGTTGACGTGGGACTTCTTTGCTGTATGACGGGACTGCATCAGCGTACACTTCTAGACGGCAATGATTTATTTACCGAGTTCAAGGGTGCACTGACGGAGCAATACGTATGCCAGCAGCTCAAAACCATCGACAACTTAAATGTTTACTATTATACCAATAATCGCGGTTCCTGCGAAATTGACTTTATAATTGATACTGGTGAGCAAATTGTGCCCGTAGAAGTCAAAGCAGAGGTAAACCTGAAATCAAAAAGCCTGAAAACTTATCGCGAAAGATTCAGTCCCGAAATTTGCATCCGTGCCTCAATGGCTGACTACAAAAAAGAGAATTGGCTTGTAAATCTTCCGCTGTATACAATAGGTATTATCTAAAGAAATGGCCCACATATTAATACCCTGCTTAGCGCACATTTTAGGGATAGGTATAGCTCAAATGAGTCACACCTATCCCTGTTTTTAGAGCATACCATTCCCGACGCTCTCTTTTATTTCACTTAATCCATTTTACTTATCTGTAATCTCTCCATGAAATTCCTGCAAAGATTTCACAGGAAGAGTCTTCTCCCGCTTGGCAGAACGAATGCCTTCTATCGTTGCTTTTGCCAGCGCCATAGTGGTCATATACGGAATCTTATTCTTCACTGCTGCCTTCCGGATATAACTGTCATCCACAGATCCTTTCTTTCCAATCGGCGTATTTACAATCAACTGAATTTTGCCGTTTGTAATCTTGTCTAAGATATTCGGTCTTCCTTCATTGATCTTCCATACCTTTAACGCCGGGATGCCGCCTGCCTCAATCAAATCACAGGTTCTGCCTGTAGCCATTATGGAAAAACCGCATTCATAGAATCCCTTTGCCACATCCAAAACCTCTGCTTTGTCACGGTCATTGACCGAAATCAGAACACAGCCCTCTGTAGGAATTTCATTCTTACTTGCTTCTTCCGCCTTATAAAAAGCATCTCCAAAATCTGCCGAAAGACCAAGCACCTCTCCTGTAGAACGCATTTCCGGTCCAAGAATCGGGTCCACCTCCGGAAACATATTAAATGGAAATACTGCTTCTTTTACCCCATAATGAGCAAATTTTTTCTCCTTAAGTGTGGAAACGGGACTTTCATGTCCGGTAAAGGGCATTGTAATGATGTCTGTTGCAATCTGTACCATATTGATGCCGCATACTTTGGATACCAGCGGCACCGTTCTGGATGCACGGGGATTTGCCTCAATAACGAAAACTTTTCCGTCTTCAATGGCATACTGCATATTCATAAGGCCGACCACATGCATCTCACTTGCAATTTTTCTGGTATATTCTTTGATTGTTTCAATCTGCTCTTCCGTCAATCCCCTTGGAGGAATGATACATGCAGAGTCACCGGAATGAATGCCTGCAAGTTCAATATGCTCCATAACAGAAGGCACAAATACATTCTCGCCGTCGCTGATAGCGTCTGCCTCGCATTCTGTTGCATGATGAAGGAAACGGTCAATCAAAATCGGCCGGTCCGGCGTAACGCCTACTGCCTGCTGCATATAAAAGGTCAGAGCTTCGTCATCGTATACAACCTCCATGCCTCGGCCTCCCAGCACATAAGAAGGACGGACCATAACCGGATATCCGATCTTATGCGCCATATCAAGAGCTTCCTCTATATTCACTGCCATACCTGCTTCCGGCATTGGAATTTCCAGTCTTTCCATCATTTCTCTAAAAAGATCCCTGTCTTCGGCAAGGTCAATGGTCTCCGGCGTCGTTCCCAAAATATGAACGCCGTATTTCTTCAAATCCGCTGCAAGGTTCAACGGTGTCTGTCCGCCAAATTGCGCGATCACGCCTACCGGTTTTTCTTTTTCATAAATCGCAAGCACATCTTCCAATGTCAACGGCTCAAAATACAGCTTGTCGGAAGTATCATAATCTGTGGAAACCGTCTCTGGGTTACAGTTGACAATAATGGTAGAAAAACCAAGTTTCTTCAATGCTTTTGCTGCGTGGACACAACAGTAATCAAATTCAATTCCCTGACCGATTCTGTTTGGCCCTCCGCCAAGGATCATCACTTTCGGTTTTTCAGTCTCCACCGGACTTTCATCTTTCATATGATAGCTTGAATAATAATAAGCGTTGTCTTTGGTGCCGCTGACATGCACGCCCTCCCAAGCCTCTACAATGCCGTTTTCGATTCTTTTGCTGCGGATTTCTTCTTCTGACACAGAAAGTATTTCACTTAAATATTTATCCGAAAATCCGTCAAGCTTCGCCTGTTTTAAAGCCTCCGGAGACGGAACCTTTCCAGCATAGTTTGCGATCAGGGCTTCTTCCTCATCCACAAGCTCTTTCATCTGCTCAATAAAATACGTCTTTACTTTTGTCAGATTGTAAATTTCTTCCACAGAGGCTCCTTTCCGAAGCGCCTCATACATAATAAAATGACGTTCGCTGCCCGGTGTCATAAGCATCGTAAGCAGCTCTTTTTTGCTCTTCTTGTCAAAATCGGCTACATGGCCAAGGCCGTAACGATTTTTCTCCAAAGAACGGATTGCTTTTTGGAAAGCCTCTTTGTAGGTTTTTCCAATACTCATAACTTCACCCACTGCACGCATCTGGGTGCCAAGCTTGTCCTCTACGCCTTTAAATTTCTCAAATGCCCATCTGGCAAATTTGATTACCACATAATCTCCGTCGGGAACATATTTATCCAATGTACCGTATTTGCCGCAGGGAATTTCATCCAATGTCAGGCCGCTTGCCAACATGGCAGATACCAGTGCAATCGGGAATCCGGTTGCCTTACTTGCAAGGGCGGAAGAACGGGAAGTTCTTGGATTGATTTCAATTACAATAATCCTTCCTGAAATTGGATCATGGGCAAACTGAACGTTTGTGCCGCCGATTACTTCAATCGCATTTACAATTTTGTATGCCTGTTCCTGTAATTTCTTCTGAATTTCTTCTGAAATCGTAAGCATCGGGGCAGAACAGAAGGAATCTCCCGTATGTACGCCCACGGGATCAATATTTTCAATAAAGCAGACCGTAATCATGTTACCCTTCGCATCACGCACGACCTCAAGCTCCAATTCCTCCCAGCCTAAAATCGATTCTTCCACAAGAACCTGGCCCACAAGACTGGCCTGCAATCCTCTGGCACAGACAGTTTTCAACTCTTCTTTGTTATAAACAAGGCCGCCGCCTGCCCCGCCCATAGTGTATGCCGGACGCAGCACCACCGGATAACCGAGACGGTCAGCAATAGAGAGTGCTTCCTCTACAGAATAAGCCACATCACTCCTTGCCATTTCAACTCCAAGGGCATTCATGGTATTTTTAAATTCAATGCGGTCTTCTCCTCGTTCAATGGCATCTACCTGTACGCCAATGACTTTCACATTATACCGATCCAGCACTCCTGACGTCTGAAGCTCCGAGCAGAGATTCAGGCCGGATTGTCCGCCAAGATTCGGCAAAAGCGCGTCCGGGCGTTCCTTTGCAATGATCTGCTCTAATCTTTTCACATTGAGAGGTTCTATATAAGTGATATCTGCCGTGTCCGGATCCGTCATGATGGTTGCCGGATTGGAATTCACCAATACAATTTCATACCCAAGACTTTTCAGGGCTTTACACGCCTGTGTACCGGAATAGTCGAATTCACATGCCTGGCCGATGATAATAGGACCGGAACCGATAATCAGAACTTTATGGATGTCTTCTCTTTTCATAAATAGTCTGTCCTTTCTTCCTTAAATCTGCTTTTTCCTTTTTTCAACGTTTCTATTATATAAGAAAAAAGAAAATCTTTCAATGTAAATGACATATAATAATGAATTGAAATATTTATTTGTATAATCTGATAAATCGTGTTAAAATAATACTACTAACTTTTTGGTGCCTCAATAAATGAGGATGGAAATTTCCGAAAAGATATGTCATTAAGCAGGAGGACTTTTTATATGGATGAAAAAGTATATAAAACAATAGGATTTTCCGGAGCAGCCAATCTTGCCATTGGAATCTGCATCCTCGTCACCGGCGTCACTTCCGGCGTTCTGCTCATCTTAAATGGAGCAAAACTTTTAAAAAGCAAACGAAAGATTCTTCTTTAACTTATAACACCTACCACAGACAATTTCTTATGAAGACATAGTATTATGAAGGTATAATAAGAAAAAAGTGTGTGAATACCACTGATGACGATCATTCAGACGGTATTCGCACACTTTTTATGATTCTTCTGCAAAATAGCCAAGCTCTATTAATTTCCGATAAACACATTCCCCAATGATTCTATAAAAATCCTCTGTTCCATGTACTTCATCCACTCGAAGAGAAGAAGGTATCTCTCCTTTTGCAATGTTCTTCTGATCTTTTTTTGTGGGCTCAATTCCTGCATCACGCAGTCCATTCTCCAATAAATAAGAACGAATATCCAAAAAATGTTCTCCAAATGCTTCTGCCAGTGATGCATTGATCAATTCAACATCTTCAATCAATTTTTTTGAAGTCAGTCCAATCACCACATATCGTTCCGAACCCAAATATTCTATCATCTGATGTTCCATTTGAATCAGCTCTCCCACAGTATCTTTATCCGGTGGAAGATTCGTTCCGGCAAACAGTACAATAATATCTGACGGATTCTTATCTTCTGCAGCAAACGTTTCCACTTCTGTCTGATCTAAAACAGAGACGACATCTCCTTCTTCTTTTCTGGTAAAATAATATTTATTCTCTTCTGCCGCATAAGAGAGCGTACCCTCTACTCCTGAAATATAACAAGGGTTAATACCACAATCTCCTAACCGCATCATAATCGGATCTTCGTCCCATTGCCAAAGGGAAACTTCCACCGGAGCTGCTTCTGCCGGAATTTCAAAAGCCCCCACAGACATAGGCCAGACTCCCATACGGATACCAATCTGCCTTGCCGTCTCTCCCTGAATTCCATAATTAATCACCTCAAGACCTGTTTTTTCTTCCAAAACAGAAGGATATGTGATCCCATTTCCTCCCTGACCATAGGTTAAGCTGTCACCCCAACATATAATCCGCTTCGCCGGTTCTTCTTCCGGCATCTGAATTTCCGTTTCTGTTTCTGCTATCATTTCTGTTTCCAAATTTATCTCCTCTTTCTGTTCTGTTACCTGATTTTCTTTTGATATTTTTGTAGAACAGCCTGCGATACATAACCCCATTAACAAACACAAATATCCTGCTTTTCGTAATTTCATTCTCTACCTCTTTTCCATCTAATGAAAGCATACAGACAATCCTTTGTTCACTCTCAAATCCCTCAAGCATGAGGAATTTGGAGTTTTTGGTACCTGAAATAAAAACAAAACCTGATAAAATCTTGATACATGATTTTATCAGGCAATTAAGCAGGGGCAGAAGGACTTGAACCCTCGACATTTGGTTTTGGAGACCAACGTTCTACCAACTGAACTATACCCCTATTTGAAGTACAAACATGTACCTTCAAAACTCCATACAGAACAACTTCTAAACAAGAAATCTCTCTTCTCTTTCTTCCCGGAAACCCGGTTACACTAAATTCAGCTTCCCCTCTTTCAGCATAACCGCTTTGGTCAAGCCCTCGGCCGATTAGTAGCAGTCAGCTCCATGCATCGCTGCACT
>CAYQRG010000118.1:1567-6435 GCA_964419645.1 uncultured Eubacterium sp. | reverse complement strand
CTCTGCTGAAAAAGGAAATACTTTCGCCTGGGATTTTAAATTTAATCCCGTGCGGATCGCCTTAATCTGTTTTTGTATCTGGCTCCGCTTAATTTTATCCAGCTTAGTAGCAATGATCACCGGCTCATAGCCCTGATACAAGATCCAGTCGTACATTTTCTTATCATCGGCAGAAGGATCGTGCCGGATATCCACCAAAAGGAAAACGGCCTTTAACTGCTTGGAGCTGTGAAGATAGTTTTCTACCATAACGCCCCATTTTTTCTTTTCCGACTCTGCAATCTTCGTATAGCCATACCCCGGAAGATCCACCAGATACATCGCTTTATTGATATTATAAAAATTGATCGTCTGGGTTTTTCCCGGCTGAGAGGAAGTTCTTGCCAGAGACTTCCGGTTCATCAGCGCATTAATCAGAGACGATTTTCCTACGTTTGATTTTCCGGCAAAAGCAATTTCCGGCAGTAAAGTCTTTGGCAGCTTGCTGGTAACGCCGCATACAATTTCAAGCTCTACGTTTTTGATTATCATAGTTTCCTCCCTATACAAATGCCGTATCCAGTACATCCTGCATTGTTTTCACATATACGATCTTAAGTCCTTCTTTGATTTCATCTGCAATCTCATCCATATCTTTCTCATTTTTGGCCGGGACGCAAATGATTTTAATGCCGGCATTTTTAGCCGCCAGTGTTTTTTCCTTTAAGCCGCCAATGGGCAGTACCCGTCCTCTTAAGGTAATCTCTCCTGTCATTGCCACATCGGCGCGGACTTTCCTCTTTGTAATAGCGGAAAGCATAGCGGTTGCCATGGTAATGCCTGCGGACGGGCCGTCTTTTGGCACGGCTCCTTCCGGAATATGAATATGGATATCATTTTCTTTAAAAAACTCTTTGGGAATTTTAAATTCTTTGCTGACAGAGCGGATATAACTGATTCCCGCCTGGGCAGATTCTTTCATAACATCTCCCAGTTGGCCTGTCAAACGGAATTCTCCTTTGCCCGGCATCACATTGACTTCAATTTCCAGCGTATCGCCACCCACGCTTGTCCAGGCAAGGCCTCTGACAATACCAATTTCATCTGTTTTGCCTGCCTGGTCAAAGGTATATTTTTCTTTTCCCAGATATTTTTCCAGATTCTTTTTGGTAATGACTGCCTTTTTCTCGTCTCCTTCGTAGATTTCCCTGGCAGCTTTTCTGCAAATCTCGCCGATCTTACGTTCCAGGCTGCGGACGCCAGCCTCTTTTGTATAACCTCGAATCACCATGGCCAATGCCTCTTTGCGGATAGTGATCTGTTCTTTCTTCAAACCATTCTTCTTCACCTGCTTGCGTACCAGATGTTCCTTCGCAATATGCATTTTCTCATTTTCCGTATAACTGCTGACTTCAATCAGCTCCATACGGTCTAGTAAGGGCCTTGGAATATCCTGCACGGAATTGGCCGTTGCAATAAACAAAACTTCCGAAAGATCAATGGGTATCTCCACATAGTGGTCTCTGAATTTCTGATTCTGTTCTGAATCCAAAACCTCCAGCAATGCAGATGAAGTGTCGCCTTTGTAGTCGCTGCTGACCTTGTCAATCTCGTCTAACAGCATCAGTGGATTCTTAACGCCTGCCATGCGGAGCCCTGATGCAATTCTGCCAGGCATGGCTCCCACATAAGTCCTTCTGTGCCCCCGGATCTCCGCTTCATCTCTGACGCCTCCAAGACAAATACGCACGTATTCCTTATCCAGAGCCTTTGCCACAGATTTTGCAATGCTTGTCTTTCCTGTTCCCGGAGGTCCCACAAGACAGATAATCGGGCTTTCCCCTTTGCTGGTGAGATTGCGGACAGCCAGAAATTCCAGCATCCGCTCTTTTACTTTTTCCATTCCATAGTGGTCGTCATCCAATACCTTAGCCGCATTTTTCAGGTCTTTGTTGTCCTTTGAGGCTTTATCCCAGGGCAGTTCCAGCAGTGTTTCAATATAGCCCCTTGCTACTGCGCTTTCCGAAGAATTGGAGCTGATATTTTTAAACCGCTCGATTTCTTTGCGGATTTTGTCTTTTACCTCTTTGTTTGCCTGTAATTTTTTCAGCGTCTGCAAAAACTGGTCTGCGTCAGATTCCGTATTGTCTTCTCCCAGTTCTTCCCGGATCACTTTCATCTGCTCCCGAAGCAGATATTCCTTCTGGTTCTTATCTACCTGGGCTTTCACTTTTGTCTGAAAATCGTTTTTAATGGAAATAATATTGACTTCCCGAAGAAGCAATTCCATTAACGTCTGATAGCGTTCTTCCATGGTAATGGATTCCAAATATTTCTGCTTTTCCTCATAATATACCGGAACATTATTGGCAATGAGATCCATAAGTTTTTCTGCATCTTTGGTCTCTGACACCTGATGCATATATTCTTTATCCATTTTCGGATTCAAAGCGGCATAACGTCCATAAGCCTCCAGAACAGCCCGGCGCATCCCCTCTTTGACCTCTTCGGAATACTCTTCCTGCTCTTCCTCCAGATAAAATACTTCTCCCTGCAGATAGGGCAGGCCTTCCGTCAGTTCCAAAATCTCTGCTCTCTTCTCGCCTTCCACTAGAATGCGGACTACTCCATTCCGCAATTTAATAACCTGCTTTACTTTTGCGATCACGCCGATTCGATATAAATCTTCCATCTTCGGCTCTTCTATTTCTAAATTTTTCTGGGCAATCAGAAAGACACTCTGATCCCCAATCATTGCCTCTTCTATGGCTTTCATTGACTTTTTTCTGCTGACATCAAAGTGGGCTACCATTCCCGGAAGAATTGCCATACCCCGTAATGCCACTACTGGAATTGTAATCACTTTATCGTTCAATTTCAAACTCCTTTCGGGTATTCATCCATCGAGTAGGGAAGAAAAGCTGTCGCCAGTAATCCAAACTTCGTTACTGCGACAGCTCCCCCTGTGAATCAACTGCAGCTTATGCGCTCTTTGATTCTAATACTTCTTTTTGGTCGGTCTGTTGTTCTTTAATGGAATCCACATATTCCTTTTCCTCTACCAGGGCTTTCGTAATCGTGCAATCTTTAATCGATTCATCGGAAGGAACACGATACATCAGATCCATCATAACATTTTCCATAATTGAACGCAGGCCTCTGGCCCCTGTTTGTCTCTCCAATGCTTTCTCTGCAATTGCCTCAATGGCCTCTTTTTCAAAATGCAGATCCACTTCGTCTAATTTCAAAAGTGTTTGATACTGTTTGACCAGAGAATTCTTCGGCTCTGTTAAAATGCGGACAAGAGCCTCCCGGTTCAGAGAATCCAGAGATACCGTAACCGGCACACGACCGATAAACTCCGGTATCAGTCCAAACTTAATGAAATCCTGGGGCATCGCATGCTTAAAGGATTCCCCGGTATTGGTCTCTTTTTTGTCTTTTACAACTGCATTAAAGCCAATGGAGCTCTGATCCAGACGTGTTTCTATAATCTTATCAAGACCGTCAAATGCACCACCGCAGATAAAAAGTATATTCGTCGTATCGATCTGAATCAACTCCTGCTGCGGGTGCTTTCTGCCTCCCTGAGGGGGAACAGATGCTATTGTTCCTTCTAATATCTTCAAAAGGGCCTGCTGTACTCCTTCTCCGGACACGTCCCGGGTAATGGATACATTTTCCGTCTTTTTGGTAATCTTATCAATTTCATCTATATAAATAATCCCGTGCTGTGCGCGTTCAATGTTGTAGTCGGCAGCCTGGATGATCTTAAGAAGAATATTCTCAACGTCCTCGCCCACATAGCCGGCCTCTGTCAGAGTCGTAGCATCTGCAATGGCAAAAGGAACATTCAAGATGCGAGCCAATGTCTGTGCCAGATATGTCTTTCCAGAACCGGTAGGTCCTAACATCAAAACATTACTCTTCTGCAGTTCCACTTCCAGATCAGATCCTGCCAGAATCTTCTTGTAATGGTTGTAAACGGCTACGGACAATACTTTCTTGGCATTTTCCTGTCCGATTACATACTCATCCAGAAAATGTTTCAATTCTTCCGGCTTTAAGAGATTGATTTCGTGTGTCTCTGCGACTTCTTCCACTTCTTCCTCTTCTTCAAATTCTTCTTCTATAATCTCCGTGCAGATATCTACACATTCATCACAAATGAATGCTCCGCTTCCGCTGGGGCCTGCAATCAGTTTCCTGACCTGCTCCTGTGTTCTGCCGCAGAAGGAGCAGCGGATTCTCTCTCCGCCGCCGTTCATATTTCTTCCTGCCATAATTTCTCTCCGATAAATATCTATTTTTGTTACTATTCATGCCCCAAAGAGCTGCTTATTGTAACTTTATTTTTCCCGATTCTTAATTACATAATCAATCAGGCCATATTCTTTCGCCTCTTCTGCAGACAGATAGTGGTCTCTTTCTGTATCTGCTGCAATTACGTCATATGGTTTTCCTGTATTTTCTGCCAGAATCTGATTCAAACGCTTTTTGGTTTTTAAAATATTCTCTGCTGCAATCTCAATCTCTGTTGCCTGACCTTTTGCTCCGCCGGAGGGCTGATGGATCATAATCTCCGCATTCGGAAGGGCCATTCTCTTGCCTTTTGTACCGCCTGCCAACAAAAATGCTCCCATGCTTGCAGCCAGTCCGATACAAATCGTAGACACGTCACACTTGATATACTGCATCGTATCGTAAATTGCAAGTCCTGCTGTCACCATGCCTCCCGGTGAATTGATATACAGCTGAATGTCTTTTCCGGGATCTTCTGACTCCAAAAACAATAACTGCGCTACGGTTAAGCTGGCTGTTGTCTCGTTTACTTCTTCTCCTAAGAAAATGATTCTGTCTTTTAATAATCTGGAATAAATGTCGTAACT